>JADFVY010000319.1 GCA_015222795.1 Pseudomonadota bacterium
ACGCCAATGCAATACTGGACGCCTGCGCCGCGGCGCTGCTCGGGCGCAAGGGCGTGAGGCGGATTTCGAAGGCGGCGGAGTAGCTGCTGCCTACTGCACCGTCGTCGTCTTCGGCGCGTCGATCTGGTCGGGCAAATGCTCGGCGGGGAGGACGCGGTTTTTGCCGTCGTTTTCGATCTGCAGGCGGCAGGACTGGCCGGCGTAAACCGTGCGGTCTCCTTCGAGGAAATCCTGGACCAGTGTTCGTTCCTCGCCGTTTTCCAGGATGATCGAGTATTCCAGCCCCTTGCGTTCGCTCATCTGGTCGGCGGCCTGGCGCCCGCCGGCCCCGCCCGCGACCACGCCCACGACCGCGCCGGCCTCGGTGGCCAGCGCCTTGCCCGCGCCGCCGCCGATCTGGTGGCCCAGGATGGCGCCGGCGATGCCGCCGATGATGGCGCCGATCGCCTCGCCCTTTTCCGGGGCGTCATCCTCGCGGATGGCGACTTCGCGAACCTCCAGCACGCGACAGCGTACAATGCTTTTCGAAGTTCCCACCTCGCTGTCGCGATAGAGGGAATCGCTGACCTTCGGGCTGCTGCAGGCGACGAGAGACGCCGCCCCCATGGCGAGGATCGCGTATCCAAGGACGGCTTGATTTCTGCTTGCCACGTTGAGTCTCCGGTTGGTCTGTCTATGTTTTATATAGGAATCGGTATATTGACCATGAATATCAAGAGGGCAATTTTCCGATCGGCATAAACGTTGCCGCCACCACGCCACCCCCTCCGGAAATCATTGGCTATTGCCTAACCGGTCGGGAGTGCTACCATTACTTACCGGTCAGATTTTGAGGAACGGACAATGGCCACCGCGACCTTTGCGGCTGGATGCTTCTGGAGCGTCGAGGCCGCATTCCGCCTGATCCCCGGCGTTCTCGCCACGGATGCGGGTTATACGGGCGGGCATATAGCCAACGTAACGTCGGAACAGATACGCGGTGGCGATACCGGCCACGCGGAATCGGTGCGCATCCGGTTCGATCCGGCGCGCGTAACCTACGACGAATTGCTGAATGCCTTCTGGGCCTTGCATGACCCGACCCAGCAAGACCATCCGGGCCCCGATGTGGGACCGCAATACCGCTCGGCGATATTCGTGCATGACGGCGCGCAGGAGCGCGCGGCGACCCTGTCGCGGATCAGGCGTGAACAGTCCGGTCGCCACGAATCCCCCGTGGTAACCGAAATCCTGGCCGCCGGCGAATTCTGGCGCGCCGAGGAACGCCACCAGCAATATTTCGAAAAACGCGGCTTCGCGCTCGCCTGTGAGGCCTGACTTTCGCCATATTTGCCTGCCAGCATAATAAAAATCGTAACAGGAGGCGTAGGGATGGCGGGATTTGGCGTGGCTTGCAGGCTGGTCGCGATTTTGGCGGTGCTGGCCACGGCTGCCTGGTCCGATGCGGCGCGCGCGCAACAAAGCGTGCCAGGCGACGATGCGGCCGCCAAACTGGCCGCGGCGGGGGTCGAGCGTACGCGGCAGCGGGTAACCTACGACGGATCCTATCGCGGCATCGCCTACCCCATGGGCGACGTGCCGGCGAATACCGGGGTTTGCACCGATGTGGTCATCCGGGCCTATCGCGCGGGCCTTGGGATCGACCTTCAACAGCGCGTGCATGAGGACATGAAACGGAACTTCGGAAAATATCCGAAGATCTGGGGCCTCAGCCGCCCCGATACGAATATCGACCACCGGCGGGTGCCCAACCTGGAAACTTTTTTCAGGCGTCATGGCGAGACACTGGCGATTACCGACAATCCGCAAGACTACCAGCCGGGCGATCTGGTAACCTGGCGCCTTACCGGAACCGGGTTGCCGCATATCGGCATCGTCACCGATCGCCGCGCGCCGATCACCGGCAACCCGATCATCGCCCATAATATCGGGCGCGGGCCAGAGCTAAGCGACATGCTGTTCAACTATCGCATCAGTGGGCATTTCCGCTATTTTCCGGGCGAGTGATCGCCCGGACCAAAAAAATAAAAACTTTTTTCTTGCGACATTTCAACCATCTATCCCCGTTCAACAGGCGGGGATAATTTTTGCCGGGAACTTTTTCCGCGGGTCCGCGTCTCTATGGGCATGGCGGGTCGCATGGCCGGTCACGAGCTTTGAAATGGATCAATCCAGGAAAAGGATTAGAGGCAATGGCTGAAAAAATTCTTGTGAATGCGAGTTACGGCACGGACGATGTGGAGCGAGCGACGGTGCCGTGGGTGGTTGCCAGCGCAGCGGCGGCCTCGGACAACGAGACCGTAATTTTCCTGACCGCACAGTCGGTGCATCTGGTGAAAAAAGGCGGCGCCGACGGCGTTCAGGGCAAGGGCTATCCCGCGATCGCCGACCTGATCGACGCAACTGTCGAGAATGGTGGCAAGATCTGGGTCTGCCCGGCCTGCGCCAGCGCCAACGGCATCACCGCGGACGATCTGATCGAAGGTGCGTCACTGGTCGGCGCGGTCGGCACCATCGGCTTCCTGACCGACGGCGCCCGGACCATAATGTAGGAACAATCCGGGCCAGCCTTCGCGCTGGCCCGCCCCCAAAATGAGGAGTCAATGAAATGACCACGACAACGGCGGACAAGCTTCAGAATGTCGATCTGGATTCTCTCGAATCCCAAGTCAAGGACATGTACACCAAGGTCGCGGAAAAGCCGCACGAGGAATATCATTTCGAGATGGGCCGGGGCCTGACCGAACGGCTGGGCTATATGACGGAAGATCTGGACCGCATCCCGGCGGAAGCCATCGATTCCTTCGCCGGCGTCGGCTATTACTTCCATCTGGCCATGCTGAAGCCGGGCGAGACGGTCGTCGATCTGGGCAGCGGTTCGGGCACGGACGCCTTCGTCGCGGCGCTGAAGGTCGGCGGTGAGGGCAAGGTTATCGGCATCGATATGACCGACGCCCAACTGACCAAGGCCTCCAGTCTGCGCGACCGCGACGGTTTCGCCAATGTCGAATACCGCAAGAGCTATATCGAGGATCTGCCCATAGAGGACGTTTCCGTCGATACGGTCATCAGCAACGGCGTCATCAATCTGTCGCCCGACAAACCGGCGGTGTTCCGCGAGATAGCGCGAATTCTCAAGCCCGGTGGGCGGTTGGCGATCGCCGATATCGTAACGCAAAGCCAGTTGCCGGAGACGGTTTCCTGTAACGCGGACCTGTGGGCGGCCTGCATTGGCGGCGCCATGCAAATCGACGAATATTGCGCGGCCATCGAGGCGGCGGGACTGGCGGTCACGACCACCCAGGCCAACGATAAATACGGTTTCATTTCGGACAACGCCATGGGCGCGACCGAAAAATGGGGCGTGCACAGTATCTCCCTGCTGGCGGTGAAGAAGGGTTGATGCGGCGGGTGGGCGAGGTCCGCCGGTTTGCAGGCGGCCCCGCCCCGCGCTAACATAAAGCGGGCAAGAGAAAAGAAAACAATGGCGCGCCTTGGCGACAGTTATGCCGTGTTCGAGAAGATCGTTACCGCGGAGATGGGCAGTCTCTACGGTACGGCGCTGAGGCTGACTCGAAATCCGTCCGACGCGGAGGATCTGGTGGCTGAAACGGTGGCCAAGGCCTGGGCGGCGCAGGACAGCCTGAACGATCCGGCCAAGGCGCGGCCCTGGCTGTTTCGCATCATGACCAACAGCTATATCAGCGACTACCGCAAACGCGGCACAACGCCCGAGATCGAAGCGCAAATTTGCGGCGATGACGGCGACGAGGATTTTTCGCTGTTCGAGCGGCTGCACCAGCCTTTTTTGCTCTGGTGGGGCAATCCGGAGCAGGAATTCGTCAACAAGCTGTTGCGTGAGGATATCACCGCCGCGATCAACGCCCTGCCCGACGATTTCAGGCTGGTGTTGCTGCTGGTGGATGTCGAGGGGTTTTCGTACCAGGAAGCGGCCGATACGCTGGAAATACCGGTCAATACGGTCCGCTCGAGACTGAAGCGCGCGCGCGGCTGCCTGCAAAAGGCGCTTTGGCAACATGCAAGTGAACTGGGTGCGGAGCCCGAAATGAGGAAGGTGGCGCCTGACCAATGACTGACAGCAAGAAACCCGAGACCGGTGGCGAGATCGATTGCGACGAAGTGATGCGCCAGATTTTCGACTATCTGGATGAGGAAGTCGATGAGACGGTGGCGTGCGAACTTCAAGCGCACATCGACGATTGCCGAAGCTGCTTTTCGCGCGTCGAATTCGAAAGGGTGTTGAAAGACAGGGTCCGCGACAGCAAGGTAGAAACCTTGCCGGAGTCGATGCAGGAACGGATCACCGAATTGATGAAGAATTTCAGCCTCGACAACACGACCAAGCGCGAGTCATAGAAACTGATCGAATGCCCCTTGGCGGGGGCGAGGAGCGGGAGGAAAAATGGTCGCGATTTTATCGGACAAGCGAGAGTTCATTATCCGCGCGGTCAAGGACATGTATACGGATGTGGCGGGCCATCCGGAAAAGGAATTCCATTTCCCGACCGGGCGCCCGGCATGCGAATTCGTCGGTTATCCGGCGGATGAGCTGGATGTGATTCCGGCTACCGCCGTCGAATCCTTCGCCGGCGTCGGCTATCCGCACAAGAGCAATTTCATCGGCGAGGGCGATAGCGTGCTCGACATCGGTTCGGGCTCTGGCACCGACGCGCTGATCGCCGCCCTGCGCGCCGGCCCGCGCGGCAGGGTTTGCGGCCTCGACATGACCAAGGCCATGCTGACCAAGCTTGGTGTCAACATCGCGGCGGCCGGCCTGTCGAATGTTGAGCCGCTGGAAGGCAATGCCGAGGAAATCCCGCTGCCCGACGCCAGCATCGACGTGGTGACCAGCAACGGCGTGCTGAACCTGGTGCCGGACAAGGCGAAGGCGTTCCGCGAGATCGCCCGGGTGCTGAAGCCCGGCGGCCGGGTGCAGATTGCCGATATC
>JADFVY010000032.1 GCA_015222795.1 Pseudomonadota bacterium
GATCGCCGCCGCCGTCAGCAGGTCCACGGCCCGGCTGTAATCGGGCTTGGCCGTCCCTTCCATGATGCCGGGGATTTCCTTGAACTGTCGACGAACCTCGACCACCACCGAGCCCGCCGCGCGGCCCACCGCCGTCATGCCCATCGCCCCGAACAGGTAGGGCAACATGCCGCCGATGAACAGGCCGACGACCACATAGGGGTTGGACAGCGAGAAGTCGATAACCACGCCCTCGAAGAAGGTGAACTCGTCCGAATTGGCGATAAAGTATTTCAAGTCCTGGGTATAGGCCGCGAACAGCACCAGCGCGCCGAGGCCCGCCGAACCGATGGCATAGCCCTTGGTCACCGCCTTGGTGGTGTTGCCGACGGCATCCAGCGCGTCCGTCGTCTTGCGGACGCTTTCCTCCATGTCGGCCATTTCGGCAATGCCGCCGGCATTGTCGGTTACCGGGCCATAGGCGTCCAGCGCCACCACCATGCCGGCCAGCGCCAGCATCGCGGTTACCGCGATGGCGATGCCGAACAGGCCCGCCAGCATATAGGTCACGATGATCGCCGTGCAGATGATCAGCGCGGGGACGGCGGTCGCTTCCATCGAGATCGCCAGACCCTGGATCACATTGGTGCCGTGTCCGGTGGTCGAGGCCTGGGCGATGCTGCGCACCGGGCGGTATTCCGTGCCGGTGTAATATTCGGTGATCCAGATCAGCAGGCCGGTGGTGACAAGGCCCGCGAGCGCGCACCAGTACAGATCGAGGCTGGTGAAGCTGACGCCGGCCGCGGTAAAGGTCGCGTCCAGGGTAAGCAGCTTCCAGGTAACGGCCAGGATCAGCACCGCCGACAGCACCGCCGACGCCACGAAGCCCTTGTAGAGCGCGCCCATGATATTCTGGCTGGCGCCCAGCTTGACGAAGAAGGTGCCGGCCACGGATGCCAGAATGCAGACGCCACCGATGGCCAGCGGGTACAGCATCACTTCGGGCAGGTTGTCGGCGCCCATGAAGAAGATGGAGGCCAGCACCATGGTGGCGACCACGGTCACCACATAGGTCTCGAACAGATCGGCCGCCATGCCGGCGCAGTCGCCGACATTATCGCCCACATTGTCGGCGATCACGGCCGGGTTGCGGGGATCGTCCTCGGGGATGCCGGCTTCGACCTTGCCCACCAGGTCGGCGCCCACGTCGGCGCCCTTGGTGAAGATGCCGCCGCCCAGTCGCGCGAAGATCGAGATCAGCGAGGCGCCGAAGCCAAGACCGACCAGCGGGTCGATCAGGTCGCGGCCTTCCATGCCCACGCCCTGCAGGATCGCGTAATAGACCGCGACCGCCAGCAGCGCCAGACCGGCGACCAGCATGCCGGTCACCGCGCCCGCCTTGAAGGCGATGTCGAGGCCGCGCGCCATGCCCTCGCGCGCGCCTTCGGCGACGCGGACATTGGACTGCACCGAGATATTCATCCCGATGAAGCCGGCCGCGCCGGAAAACAGCGCGCCGACCACAAAGCCGCCGGCGACCCAGGGCCCCAGCACGATCAGCAGAATTACAGCCACGGCCACGCCGACATAGCCGATGGTCTTGTACTGGCGGCTAAGATAGGCGCGCGCGCCTTCCTGAATAGCCGCTGAAATTTCCTGCATGCGCTCGCTTCCGGCACTCGCCGAAAGAACGGAGCCGCGCGCCCATACGCCATAAGCCAGCGCAAAAACGCCGCAAACCATAACCAGATACAGCATGTTTCGATTATCCCGTTGGATTGTTGAACTTGCGGGACAGGATCCAGCCCCCTCTATATATAACGCATCCCCGGCGAATCGCCTGTCACCCACCCGTAAGAGCGGGCGCGCCGGAAATCGGCGGGAACATGCCAGAACCGCCATGGAAACGCAACCGTGCTTTGGCGGCCGGGCGGTGTCCCGGCATGGGATTGCTGTTTCTCAGAGCCTGGCCCGAAATATGTTGCATGCGGCTAACCGTGAACGCAATCAATGTGGCTATACAATTGACGCAAGCGCCACCGCACAGTACCGTTAGGCATAATCAGGAAATCGGGGGGCTTTTCATATGGACAATAAAACCGTTACACGGGCGCAGCTCGGCGAGGCCGTTTATCAGGAAGTCGGCCTGTCCCGCCACGAATCGGCGGAGATGGTTGAATCGCTGCTGGCTGAAATATCCGGTGCGCTGCAACAGGGCGAGATCGTGAAAATTTCGTCCTTCGGCAGTTTTTCGGTTCGCCGCAAGGGTGAGCGCATCGGCCGCAACCCGAAAACGGGCGAGGAAGTGCCCATCCTGCCGCGCACGGTACTGATTTTCCGGCCCAGCCATGTGCTGAAACATCGGATCAATGACGACGCCTGAGACATTGTATTTTTTGCGTGGGAGCGTGCCGGCGCCGTTCAATCGCGGGGCAATCCACCAATGACTGACGCCCAAGGCGACAAGAGCGGCAAATCGCCCGAGGCCTACCGCACCATCGGCGAGGTCTCGGAAATGCTGGGCGTGGCGCAACATGTGCTGCGCTTCTGGGAAAGCCGTTTTTCGCAGATCAAGCCGGTCAAGCGGGCCGGCAACAGGCGCTATTACCGGCCCGACGATATCGCGCTGATCCGCCGCATTCGCGCGCTGCTGCATGACGAGGGCTACTCGATCCGCGGCGTTCAGAAGCTGTTGAAGAGTTCCGGCGTCAAGGGATTGGTCGGGGGCGCCGATGCGCCCGCCGCCACGCCGGCAAGCAATGCGCCCACCGCGCCCGCGGGCGCCGCCCCCGCCCCCGCGGGCAATCAGGACGAACTGCGCGGCGTGCTCGGCGAACTCAGGGAAATCCGCGACCTCCTGCGGTGACATTCGGTTTCTTCGGCGACGGCCGAAAAATTACTATCGCGAGGCGTTGCGCGCGCGCGCCGGGCGGAGTACATTGCGCGCCGTCGCGAAGCGGGGAGACCAAACCCCCGCCCGCGCGACCCTGTCGGAGCGTGGCGCAGTCTGGTAGCGCACTTGTCTGGGGGACAAGGGGTCGTGGGTTCGAATCCCGCCGCTCCGA
>JADFVY010000320.1 GCA_015222795.1 Pseudomonadota bacterium
CACTGGGGCCGTCGCTTTCCTGCGGCCCCGGTTCCGGTCCCGGCTCCGGTTCGGCGGCCCGCGGCTCGCCGGTCGCGGCCGGGCCAACGCCCCCACCACCGCCGCCAACCAGGGGCTGCGTGCCGGGTTCCGCGATTAGTGGCGCTGAGCACCCTGCTACCAGCAGTGCCGCGATTGCCACGATAATAGCTCTCATTTTCGCCTCCTACATATCTGTCGCCGGCAGCCATGCCATGGAAGTGACGAAAGCAAAGATTGCCCGACCGGACGCTCCGCGATCCCAGGCAATGCCGCCGGCGGTTATCTCAGGGGCCGCGCGAGAACGTCTCATCACACATGACTCTTCTGGCAGTATTCGTGCCAGAGCCGTTGATTCACCTAACCGATTGATAAAAAGTGATTTTCGTTCAAACGCGGGTTCCATTGGCGGTTTCCGCAATGCGCCAACAACGGACATACTGTCCACTTCCGCGGACAATACGCCGCGGCGAAGACATTGAGTCATGGCCGCGATCCCCGAACCGGTTGCCGGATACTCCCTATGTGTTAAGACATCCTCATTGCGGGGGTACGCCCAAGATGGGGAGGCCCCTCCTATTATAGAATAGCCATGACCTATAGGGTAAAGAGGTAAACGGTAACGCGCCGCATAATATTCAATGACTATCATTTATTTTCAATAAATTACGGTATTATTTTTCCTTCAATTCACATCCAAAAATGCTACTTTTTAGTGAATATCTGAAATTTCAAGATGAATTTTGAATCGCCATGAACAGATATTTCGTGCTAAATTTGTTTTATCTCAATGACAATACTAATGGGGTGTATGCACTTGTCGGGGAATGGACGCCGGTGGGGAACGGACGCCCAGTGGGAAATGGTGGTTAACAGGGAGTTGGTACGAACAACGGCCTTGGGGGAAATCTTATGGCGGCATCGCGTACAGACCGGACCCCCGGTTCTGGTAACTGGTCGCCGAGCGTAACGGAACCTGGAAGGGCTGCGGACAGCACAGTCATATCAAAGGGATTGCTCACGTCGCTGGGCACCGCGAAGCTGGCCAATATCGTGCTTGAGGCATGCCTGCGTCACGAAGACGTCAGCGAGAACGCGCTTGACGCGATCGCCAAGAGCGGCCTGCGCGCCGGCGGTCCGGGGCAGGGTCATGCGGGCGAGCCCCTCATGGTCGGCAATTGCGAGGCGATGAAGAAGGTCCTTCGCGCCATCAGGCGGCTCGCCGTAACCGACGCGCCGGTCCTGATCACCGGCGAGAGCGGCACGGGCAAGGAGTTGACCGCGCTCGCGATCCACGAACGCTCTCGCTACAGCGAAGGCCCCTTTGTCACGGTGAATTGCGGCGGCCTTCCGGCAAGCCTTATCGCCACCGAATTGTTTGGCCACGAGAAAGGCGCGTTCACCGGCGCCGGCGGCCGCCGGACCGGGCATATAGAAGCGGCCGAGGGTGGCACGCTTTTCCTCGACGAGGTCGGCGACCTTCCGCTAGAGCTGCAGGGGAATTTCCTGCGCTTCCTGGAGGAAAAGACAATCGAGCGGGTGGGCAGCATCAAGCCCATAAAGGTGGATGCGCGCATCCTTGCCGCCACGAATGTCGATCTTGAGGAGGCGCTTGCGGCGGGCCGGTTCCGTCGCGACCTGTTCTTCCGGCTCGATGTGCTGCGGATTCGGATGCCGCCCTTGCGCGAGCGCCGCGACGACATTGAAATACTGACCAGATATTTCATTCAGCAAACCTGCCAGGAAATGAACTGCGCCGAACGCCAGGTTGTCGGCCGCGCCATTGACGCGCTGAAATCCCATGCATGGCCGGGTAACATCCGTGAGTTGATCAGCAAGGTTCGGCGCGCCGTGGTCATGGCCGAGGGCGAAATGCTCGACATGGCCGATTTCGAGCTGGATTATCCATCGGCGGCGGATGCCGCGGCCACCCCGCAAAGCCCCCCCCGACCCGAACCCGAACCCGCGCCGGCGCCCGACACAGCGGGCCTGTCGGCGGTCCGCGCCGACGCCGAACAGCGCGCCATCGTGGGCGCGCTGGAGCGAAACCATTACAACGTAAGCGCCGCGGCCAACGAATTGGGCGTCTCGCGCACAACGATGTACAAACGAATGAGCGGCTACGGCATCGAACACTGACGGCCGGGCGCGGGTTTGTTTGCTGTTCCCTCAGGCGCCGGGCGGGCGCATCCGCGCCCTTGGCTCGCCGGGTAACTGGCGGCCCGCGCCTCATCCTGAGCCCGTCGAAGGACGCGGGCTTGGGGTTGGCCTCATCCAGAGCCTGGCGAAGGACGGTCCGGCCAAGCCAACCATCCGAACGGGGCGCAAAACAAAAAACCAGAGCGGGCACCCCCGCCCGCGACAAGCCCGCGTCCTTCGACGGGCTCAGGATGAGGCGCGGGCCGCCGGTCGTCCGGCGAGCCAAGCGGGCGGATGCCCGCGCCCGGCGCCTGAGGGAACAACAAACAAAAACAGGAGCGG
>JADFVY010000033.1 GCA_015222795.1 Pseudomonadota bacterium
GCCTGAAGACGACGCGCGAGGCGGTGGCCGACCTGCTGGCCGCGACCGGGGTCGAAACTACGCCGACGCCGTTCTCGCCGTTGGGGCTGCGGCTGGCGGGGCGGGTCAATCTGGCCAACAGCACGATCATCCGCGATGGCCTGGCGGAACCGCAGGACGAATCCTCGCAGATCGCCGCGCTGCTGACCGGCGCGCTGCCGGGCGAAACAATTGTCGATTTCTGCGCCGGCGCGGGCGGCAAGACGCTGGCGCTGGCGGCCATGATGGGAAATAGTGGCCGCATCGTCGCCTGCGATACCTCGCACGGCCGGCTGGAGCGCGCTCGCCCGCGGCTGGAGCGCGCCGGGGTGACGATCGCCGAGCTGCAAGTCCTGGACGGTGTGGACGGCCTGTGGACCGGTGCGCCAGAGGGCGGCTGCGACCGCGTTCTGGTCGATGCGCCCTGCAGCGGGACCGGCGCCTGGCGACGCCATCCCGAGGCGCGCTGGCGAATTAATAGCGAAAATTTGATACAATATATTGCGCTCCAGGACCGTATTCTGGACGCCGCGGCGCGGCTTGTGGCGCCAGGTGGGCGGCTGGTCTACGCGGTATGCTCGTTGTTGCCGCAAGAGGGTGAGGGGCAGGTAACTCAATTCCTGGGAAAGAATCAGAATTTCAATGCTTTACCGGCTTCCAGAATATGGGAATCCAGGCTCGGTTCCGAGTGCCCGGGGGGGGATATTTTCCTGCGGTTGAGGCCCGGTCGAGACGGCGCGGACGGTTTTTTTGTCGCTGTTCTCGAACGCCAGAGCGAACCTGCGCCATTACTTTTGTTGCAGTAAGAAAATGTAAAAGAAATCGTGAGAGCATGGTCTCCAGTGATTATTCGAGGAGACGATCGAACGATGACCGTTGTAGATCTGCACATAGCGACCCTGGAGGACGCCGAGGCAATCGCCCGGATCCATGTGGAAACCTGGCGCAGCACTTATGCCGGATTGTTGCCGGACGAACTCCTGGTTGGCATGTCGCTCGAGAAACAGACACAGATGTGGCAGCGCATGCTGCGTGGCGGCGAGACGGTAGTCGTGGCCGAGGATCCGCGCTACGGCATCATAGGCTTTGGCTCCTACGGGCCGAACCGATCGGCGCGCGGTGGTTTTACCGGCGAGGTCTATACCCTCTATCTGTTACCCGATTTCCAGGGACTTGGCATTGGCCAGGGCCTTCTGCGGACCCTGTTCGGCGCACTGGCCCGCGAAGGCCACGAGACCGCCCTGATCTGGGTTCTGGCAAACAACCCGACGCGCTTCTTCTACGAAGCCATGGGTGGCAAGCCGGCGGCCGCGCGCAACACCCAAATGGGCGGCCAGACAGTCCGCGAAGTCGCCTACGGCTGGGAAAGCGTCCACGCGGTGCCCTCGGCCCGCGTCTGATAGCCGCTCGCGCGGCAACATCCTGAAATACTGCGTGAGAAAGTTGGCGACCCCAACGGGATTCGAACCCGTGTTGCCGGCGTGAAAGGCCAGTGTCCTAGGCCTCTAGACGATGGGGTCGCGGAGGCGCAATTCATTTACTGTCCCTTGGCCTTCAGGTCAAGGCCTCGCGCGCATTTCGATTCAGAATAGTTTTTCCTCATAGCGCACCTCGTCATCCACCAGAACCGCCTTGATGGCGCTGGCGCCCGCCTTGTCGACGGCGATCAGCATGGTGACCTCTTCCCCCACGGCCGGGAGTTCAAGCGCCATGCCTTCGCCCTCTGGCACGAAATAATTCTCGATGCCGTAGCGGATATTGATCCCATCGCGGCTCTCGCCGTCGATCCAGAGGCCCGTATACTGGGCCTCGCCGCGGATGACCACCGAGTCCGGGCCGTGCGCCGGCATTTCATGATGGATCGAGACCGCCCGCCAGAATTTCTCGCCCTTGCGCAGCACGACATAGATCTGGTCTCGCCGCTCGAAATCGTCATCGCCTTCGACTTCGGCGTAGTCCAGGCTGCTGATCGTATAGTTCAGCCGCACATAGTCGCCACGGAACAGCGAGCGCGGGTCGATGGGCTTGGTCTCCAGCAGGACAGGCTTGCCGGTGATCAGCGTGCGGTGTTTCATCGCCACCATGCCGGCCAGCGCGGCGGTTTGCAGGACGACGACGAGGGCGAGAAGGTAAATCCGGTATTTCTTCATCATGACGTGGCCCCTTCCTTGGCGGACGTTCGCTGGCGCTGGCGTTCCAGTATGTAAACGCCGGCGATCAGCACCGCGCCGCCGCCCATGACGAACAGCGAACGGCTCATCAGCGTAAAGAACTCCATGAAATAAACCGCGATCATGCCGGCCCCGTAGGCGACGAAGGCGCAGTAGACCTGGAAGCGTTCGCCGCTTCGGTAGCCCTGGACCACCATCCAGATCAGCAGCGCGAATATAAGTCCGTTGATCGCTACATAGGTGAAGACGACGTCGCCGTAACGCCCGGGCAGGAATGGATTAATCAGCATAACGGCCACGGCCAGGGCGGCCAGGGCGGCCCCGGTCATGTCGCGCTTGCTGTGCCGGGCGGTGGCCCGCCGATAACGGTCGGCGGCCAGGGCCAGGGCGGTGAGGCCGAAGGCGGCGATGAAGGCGATCATGGCGGCGCCAGCGGCGCCCTCGCGGCGCCATGTCTCCGCGTCGAACTCATCGAAATTCCAGGTAAACCAGGGCAGGCCATGCACGCCCACATAGATGAAGAAATGCGCCGCGAACAGAAGGCCGATCAGCGTCGTCCGGCGGAATATTGTCGAGAGCGCCGCCAGCCTCGGGATGTCCTGCATCGCCACGCCGGCAAGATGCAGCGCCGCGCCCAGCAGAACGTATATATGCAGCAGCCAGAATTCCACGCCGGGTTGGCCGTGGGGCCAGTCCACGATGATCGTGAAACACCAAACGCCCAGCGCCACCAGCGCCGCGCATGTCGCCCATTTCCAGCCCCTGTACAGCGCCGGTCCCACGAACAGCGCCCA
>JADFVY010000321.1 GCA_015222795.1 Pseudomonadota bacterium
ACGGCAGGCGCGGCGGCCTTCTCTTCGGCCTCGCGCAGGCGCTCCTGTGCCTTGGCCTTGGGCTGGTTCTTCTTGGTCTGTTCCGAAATCGCCGGCACGGCGGCGATCTCGGCCTTGCCCAGGAAGCGGGCGACACGGTCAGACGGCTGTGCGCCGACCGACAACCAATGCCTGATGCGGTCTTCCTTCAATACGATGCGGTCCGAATGTTCCTTCGGCAGCATTGGATTGTAAGAGCCGACACGTTCAATAAAGCGGCCGTCGCGGGGCATCCGCGAATCGGCAACGACGATGCGATAATAGGGGCGTTTTTTGGCGCCGCCTCTGGCTAAGCGAATTCTGAGCGACATATTCTGTCTGTCCTTCAGTCTTTGGGTTTAAGTGTTGGTTTGGTTCGTTGAAACAAAGAGTTAAGCGATTTTCTTAAGATTTACGGGTTAAAGCCACCACCGGGCATGCCTGGCAGCCCATGCCGCATCAGGCCTTTCTTGCCCATCTTTCCGACCTTTTTCATCATTTTGGACATCATCAGATGCTGTTTCAGCAGCTTGTTGACCTCTGGGACGGAAGTGCCGGAACCGGCGGCGACACGTCGCTTGCGCGACGCCTGGATGATCTTCGGGTTTTTGCGTTCCTTCGGCGTCATCGACGAAATGATCGCCTCCTGGCGGACGATGAGTTTGGCGTCCATCTTCGACTCGGCTATCTGCTGCTGGACCTTGCTAACGCCAGGCAGCATCGCCATCAGGCCCGACAATCCGCCCATCTTGCGCATCTGGCGCAGCTGGGCAGCCATGTCGTCGAGGTCCATGTTGCCCTTTTGCATCTTGCGGGCGAGCCTTTCGGCCTCTTCCTGCTCGATGTTTTCGGCCGCCTTTTCCACCAGGCTGACGATATCGCCCTGACCGAGAATTCGGCTGGCGATGCGGTCGGGGTGGAAGTCTTCCAGCGCATCCAGCCCCTCACCCACACCAATCAGCTTGATCGGCTGGCCGGTGGTGGCGCGCATCGAAAGCGCCGCGCCGCCCCGGGCGTCGCCGTCAACGCGGGTCAGCACGATACCGGTCAGATTGACACGCTCGTGGAACCCTTCGGCGACATTTACCGCATCCTGGCCGGTCATGGCGTCGGCGACCAGAAGCGTCTCAATCGGGCCGGTGCTGTCGCGCACGGCGGAAATTTCGTTCATCAGCTGCTCGTCGACATGCAGCCGGCCGGCGGTATCCAGTATGACCACGTCGAACCCGCCCAGCCGGGCGGCCTGCATGGCGCGCGCGGCGATATCGACCGGCTGCTGGCCGGCGACAATGGGTAGGGTCGCGACGCCGGCCTGCTCGCCGAGCGTTTTCAATTGCTCCTGCGCCGCCGGACGCGCCACATCGAGCGACGCCATCAAAACTTTTTTCTTTTCTTTTTCCTGAAGGCGCTTGCCGATCTTGGCCGTTGTTGTGGTTTTACCCGATCCCTGCAGACCGACCATCATGATCGCCATCGGCGGCGCCGCCGCCAGGTTCAATCCGACGGTATCGCCACCCAGCATTTCCACCAGATGATCGTGGATCAGCTTGATGACCATCTGGCCAGGCGTAACCGAACGCAGGATGTCCGCGCCCGTCGCCTTTACGGTAACGTCCTCGATCAGCTTTTTGACGACAGGCAGGGCGACATCGGCCTCCAGCAGCGCGATCCGCAGTTCGCGCATCGCCGTCGTGACGTCGGCTTCTTTCAGGGCGCCGCGCTTGCGCAGCCGCCCTAAAATATCGCCAAGTCGTTCTGTCAGCGTGTCAAACATGACGCCAGTCATCTCTCCAACGAAAAACGCGCCAGCGCGCGAAACTCGCGGACCGGCGGGGCCCCTCGGGACCAAATGCACAGTTTCCATATGAAAAAGGCTGCGGGCTTGTACCGCCAGCCGAGGGCCGAGTCAAGCGCTACCAATAGTATAAACCGGACGGATGGCCCCACGGGGATTGGCCAATGTGGCTACTTGCCGTTGCTGGAAATCGCGTTATATATCTACTAAAGGCGTAAAATGCCTCCTTTGTTGTATACAAGGCCCGCAATTCATTATATGGTGCCTGAACCTTCCGATTGAAGTGGTGGATTAAAATGAGCGACACAATAGAACTTTCCCCCCCCGATCCCGTAGACATACATGTTGGTAAAAAAATCTGGCAACGCCGGCGCGAGATGGGTCTCAGCCGGCGCGCGCTTGGCGAAATCATTGGTGTTGGCCTGAAGCAGGTCAATAAATATGAAACCGCGATGAACCGGGTCAGTGCCGGGCGCCTGTACGAAATCGCCTTGGCGCTGGGTGTTCCGGTTGCCTGGTTTTTCGATGGTGTCGATGGAAATTCACATGATATTGACGCGGCGATTGATTCCTCGGAAGGCACGGCGGACCAACAGGAGGTGACGTCGCTTCTGTCGGCGTACCACATGGTTCCCGCCCTGGTGCGTAGCAAATTTCTTCGTCTGGTGCGTTCGATCGCCGACGAGGAAGCTTCCTGAAGCGCGCCCCGTTTGCGCGGGTCATACTCTTAATCCGGTGGACTTGACCGTGGTTCTCGCCATATAAGGCGGGGACCGTCGGAGGGTCGGCCGGATGACGCCGTTTACAAAGATGCATGGGCTGGGCAACGACTTTGTCGTGCTCGATCTGCGCGCCGGGGCCCTGGCTCCGGACGCGGACAAGGCGCGTGCGATCGCCGACCGTCGCCGGGGCGTCGGGTGCGACCAGTTGATTCTGATCGAGCCGCCCGAAATGGCCGGCGCCGAAGTGCGCCTGCGCTTTCTCAATTCCGACGGCAGCGAATCGGGCGCATGCGGCAACGGCACGCGCTGCGTGGCCTCCCAGTTGCTGGCCGAATCGGGGGCGGACCGGCTGGCTATTGAAACGCTGGCAGGCCGATTGCAGGCCTCGCCGGCGGGAGACGGGCTTTTTACCGTCGATATGGGCCCCGCGCATCTGGATTGGCATGACATACCATTGGCGCAGGAATTCAACACGCTTCATCTCGACATAGTGCTTGGCCCGCTGGAAGACCCCGTGGCCGTCAACATGGGCAATCCGCACTGCATCTTTTTCGTCGAGGATGCCGAGGATATCGAACTCGCGACTTTCGGTCCGCAGATCGAGCACCACCCATTGTTCCCGGAACGCACCAACGTCGAGGTCGCTACCGTTATCGACCGCGCGCGAATTCGTCTGCGCGTGTGGGAGCGCGGCGCGGGCATCACGCTGGCTTGCGGCTCCGGCGCCTGTGCCACCGCCGTTGCCGCCGTACGCCGCGGACTGATCGACCGCAAGGTTGAGCTGATCATGGATGGCGGCTCGCTGACCGCCGAATGGCGCGAGGATGGCCATGTCCTCCTTACCGGGCCGGTCGCCACAAGTTTCACCGGCATGCTGGACGATTATAATACCAAGGAGCGCTGATAATGACCCATTTGACCGGTTTCCCTTGTCCGCTCGTCAGGATCGGTTCGCGCCGTGGTGTCGCTCACCACAAGCGGATCGCGACGCCGCGAGCGGTCAAGGGAAGCCGGCCGCCGCGCGCCATCAAATGGATCATTATCAGCGCTCCTTGGTATTGCGCGGCATGACCAGCGAACCCCGCATCCTCACCTTCGGTTGCCGCCTCAACGCCTTCGAGTCCGAAGTGATGCGTAACCATGCCCGCGCGGCCGGGCTGGAAGATGTGGTCATCGTCAATACCTGCGCGGTCACGGCCGAGGCCGAACGCCAGGCCCGACAGGCGATCCGCCGGGCGCGGCGCGAACACCCGAACGCCCCGATAATCGTCACCGGCTGCGCGGCGCAAATCGATCCGGACCGTTACGCCGCCATGCCCGAGGTCAGCCGGGTGCTGGGCAACGAGGAAAAGCTGCGCGCCGAGAGCTTCCTGCCCGGCGCCAATGCGGCCGTCGCGGTGGACGACATCATGACCGTGCGCGAAACCGCGCCGCATCTGGTCGAGGGGTTCGAGGGCCGCGCCCGCGCCTTCGTGCAAATACAGCAGGGCTGCGACCATCGCTGCACCTTCTGCATCATCCCGTATGGACGCGGCAACAATCGCTCCGCCCCGATCGGGACAATCGTCGATCAGACCCGGCGGCTGGTGGAGGCCGGCTACAAGGAAGTCGTGCTGACCGGCGTGGACATCACCGGCTATGGCGCCGACTTGCCCGGGCGGCCGCGCCTGGGCCAGATGGCGCGCCGCCTGTTGGCGCAGGTTCCCGAATTGCCGCGTTTGCGGCTGACCTCGGTCGATTGCGTCGAGGTCGCGGACGACGAAGACCTGATGGATCTGATCGCCGGGGAAGAACGGTTGATGCCGCATCTGCATTTATCGCTGCAGGCCGGCGACGACATGATCCTCAAGCGCATGAAGCGCCGGCATGGCCGCGACGACGCCATCGAATTCTGCCGCCGGGCCCGCGAGTTGCGCCCCGGCATTGCCTTTGGCGCCGACCTGATCGCCGGCTTTCCGACCGAGACCGACGAAATGTTCCGGCGCAGCCTGGACCTGATCGAGGAATGCGACCTCGCCTGGCTGCATGTGTTTCCCTACTCGGTGCGCGAGGGCACGCCGGCGGCGCGTATGCCGCAAACCCCCTCGGCCATTCGCAAGGAACGCGCGGCGCAACTGCGCGCGGCCGGCGAACGGGCGGCTCAACGGTTCCTGGACAAGCAGACCGGCAGCGAGGCCAGGGTGCTGGTGGAGCGCGACAACAGGGGCTACAGCGAACATTTCGCACCGGTGCGGCTGAGCGAACCGGCGCCCGAAGGCGCCCTGGTTAACGCCCGAATCGAGCGGCGCGAAGGCATGACACTGATCGGCGAAACGGTAAGAAGAGCGGCATGAGCGACATCGAGGAACAAAAACAAGGCTGGTTCAAGCGGCTGAAGGCCGGGCTTTCGAAGTCCTCGAGCAAGATCGCCTCGGGGCTTTCGGCGCTGGTCGGGCGCAAGCTGGACGATGCGCTGATCGAGGAAATTGAGGAATTGTTGATCACCGCCGATCTGGGCCCGGCCCCCGCGGCGAAGCTGGCGGCAGGGCTGGCCAAGGGGCGCTTCGACAAGACGGTGACGGACGAGGAGCTGCGCGAGGCGCTGGCCGCCGACATAGCGGCGATGCTGGAACCGGTCGCGAAGCCGCTTGTCATAGACTCCGCCCACCGGCCCCATGTGGTGCTGATCGTCGGCGTCAACGGCAGCGGCAAGACCACCACCATTGGCAAATTGGCCCGGCAATATCGCGACCAGGGCAAGTCGGTAATGCTGGCGGCCGGCGATACT
The DNA here is from genome assembly GCA_015222795.1 of Pseudomonadota bacterium. Lineage (GTDB taxonomy): Bacteria > Pseudomonadota > Alphaproteobacteria > UBA8366 > JADFVY01 > JADFVY01. The sequence goes on from JADFVY010000321.1 coordinate 5,303, forward strand.
TTTCGTGCCGCCGCGGTAGAGCAATTGCAGATCTGGGGCGAGCGCACCGGCTGCCCGGTGGTCGCCGGCAAACAGGGCGCTGACGCCGCCGGCCTGGCCTACGAGGCGCTGGAAAAGGCGCGCAACGAAGGCATGGATGTGTTGCTGATCGACACCGCCGGACGGCTGCATAACAAGACCGACCTGATGGCGGAGCTGGAAAAAATCATTCGCGTGATTCGTAAGCAAGACGAAACCGCCCCCCATGACTGCGTGCTGGTACTCGACGCCACCACCGGCCAGAACGCGCTGGCCCAGGTCCAGACCTTCAAGGATCTGGTCGACATCACCGGCCTGATCGTCACCAAGTTGGACGGCACGGCACGCGGCGGCGTTCTGGTGGCCCTGGCCGACCGCTTCGGCCTGCCCGTCCATGCAGTGGGCGTCGGCGAACAGGCCGAGGACATGCGCCCCTTCACGGCGCAAGATTTCGCGAACGGCCTGCTGGGTATTGAACAGGATTGAACAGGCGCGCCCGCTGCGTCATTGTTGTGCGAATCATTTGCGGGAGGCCTGAATGGCGGAAAAGACGCTGGCGGGCGTGCACAGCCTGAAGCAGTTCGACGACCCCGACGCGGCGGTCGCGCGGATCGCGGATATTTACGAGACCGGCGTACGGCGGGTGCGTGAGCGATTCGCCGCCTTTGCGGCCGGTGACCGCACAAGCCCGTCGGAACCGGCTTTTTATCCTTACGCCAGGATCAAGGCCGGGGCGGCGCAGATGATGGCCGAGTCGCGGCCTTCGTACGGAACCCTGTCCTATCCCGGCGCTTACGGGACGACGCTAACCCGCCCGGACCTGTTCGCCGACTATTACCGCGAACAGATAGGGCTGTTGATCCAGCATCACGGCGTGCCGGTTTCCATAGGCGTCAGCGATCGGCCGATCCCGCTGCCCTTCGTCATTGAACATTCCAACGCCGATCTCAGCGTCGGCGAGATGCAGACCGTTGAGGGCCTGTTCCACATGCCGGACCTGGCCCAGATCGACGACGGTATCGCCAACGGCACCCACATCACGCCGCCGGGCCAGCCGCGACCGCTGGCGCTGTTCTCCGCCGACCGCGTCGATCTGGCCCTGCATCGGTTGCGCCATTACACGGCCAGCGAGCCCGAACATTTCCAGAAGTTCGTGCTGTTCACCAACTATCGGCGCTATGTCGATGAATTCATTGATTTCGGACGCGACGCTGTATCCGCCGGAGGCGATTACCAGAGCTTTGTCGAACCCGGTGGCGTCGTGACTCGCGCCGGCCAGGCCGAGCCGGAAGGAGTTGCCCCCGCCCACCTGCCGCAAATGCCGGCCTATCACCTGACCCGCGCCGACGGGCAGGGCGTCACGCTGGTCAATATCGGCGTGGGCCCCTCGAACGCCAAGACGATCACCGATCATCTGGCGGTTTTGCGGCCGCATTGCTGGATGATGATCGGCCATTGCGGGGGCTTGCGGCGCTCGCAGCAGTTGGGCGACTACGTGTTGGCCCACGCCTATATCCGGGAGGATCATGTGTTGGACAAGGATCTCCCGATCTGGGTGCCGGTGCCGCCGATCGCCGAGGTCCAGGTGGCGTTGCAGGAGGCCGTGGCGCGGGTCACCGGCCTACACGGCCGCGACATGAAAACCCGCATGCGCACCGGCACCGTCGCCAGCAGCGACAACCGCAACTGGGAGCTTCGTTTCGACGAGTTGTTCGAACGGTTCAGCCAGTCGCGCGCCATCGCCGTCGACATGGAATCGGCGACCATTGCCGCCAACGGCTTCCGGCTGCGGGTGCCCTACGGCACGTTGCTGTGTGTGTCGGATAAGCCGATGCACGGCGAAATCAAGCTGCCCGGCATGGCCAATGCCTTTTATAACGAGCGCATCAGCCAGCATCTGAAAATCGGCCTGGAAGCCGTGGAAATCCTGCGCGAGGGCGGCGTCGAACAGCTCCATTCCCGAAAACTGCGCAGCTTCGACGAACCGGCGTTCCGGTAGGGGGCAAGATGGAGCGGCATCCGCGTCGGCGGAAAATATTCTGATGGTCCTTCAACCGGAAATCCTGGCCCTCGTCCTGTTCGCCGCGCTGGCGCATGCGGGGTGGAACGCGTTGCTTAAAGCCAGCGGCGAGCGCGGCGCTATTTTTTCGGTGTTGCTGCTGACTGGCGGGGCATTCGGGCTGGTGGGTGTTATCGCCCTTCCGCTGCCGGCGCCGGAGGCCTGGTTTTTTCTGATTCTGTCGGCCGCCGTTCACTACGGC
>JADFVY010000322.1 GCA_015222795.1 Pseudomonadota bacterium
ACCCGCAGGATATCGAGGCCACCGCCGCCGCCTGCCATCCGGCGCTGCGCCCCAACCACGCGGCGGCCTTCACGGTGGGTGAGGCGGGCGCCGAGAAGCTGGTGATCGTGCAGGAAATCGAGCGCGTCTGGCGCAACCGCGCCGATTACGTTGAGCTGGAAGGCCTGGCCCGCGCGGCAATCGTCGCCGAGCATGAACTGATGGCCCACCGGGTCACCTTCATCCGCACGGGCTCGCTGCCCAAAACCTCCAGCGGCAAGGTCCAGCGCCACCGCGCGCGCCAGCTATGGCTGGACGGTGAACTGGAAGTCCGGGGTGAGGTCGTGCCGGCCCCAACCCCCGGAAAGAACCGACATGTCGATCGCTGATTTCAAGGACGGCCTGACGCTCGGCAACATCCAGTCGCTGCTGGCCAAGACCCCCTTCGCCCGGCATCTGGAGCCCGAGGTCACGCGCTGCGACGGCGGGTTCGCGGAATTGCGGGTCAAACTGCGCCCGGATCTCACCCAACATCACGGCTTCGCCCACGGCGCGGTGATCGGCTGCATCGCCGACAGCGCCTGCGCCTGGGCCGCCGCCTCCCTCGCCGGCGACGTGGTGACCTCGGAATACAAGCTCCACCTGCTGGCCTCCGGCGTCGGCGACTACCTGATCGGCCGCGGCGAAATCATCCAGCCCGGCCGTCGCTTCGTAATCGCCCGCGCCGATGTGTTCGCCGTTAAGGGAGACAGGGAAAGACTGGTGGCTACCGCACTGGCAACGGTGGTGGTGATGCGGTAGGTGGGCGCCTTTCCGATGTCCACCTCACCCCGCCGCGTCCACCATGCCCAGATTGTTGTGATGGCGGACTGTTTCCGGCCAGTTTTGATCCCGCGCGCCCTGTAACAGCACCCGGGACCAGGCGACCCAACCGGACCAGGGGATGCGCTTGTCCCAAGGCGTGCCCCACTGGCACAGCAGTTCCAGCCCCCTTTGCGCCTGGTCCTCGGCGCGCTGGAAATTGCCGTCCATCAGGCAGAGCTGGGCCAGCGTCAGGCGCGGCTCGGCGGCCCAGGGATTGCGCGCGATCGCGGCCTCCAGCACCTGGGCGGTCGAATCGCCCGACTCGGGCTGGATCTGCCCGTTCGCCACCTGCCAGTACAGCGCCGCCGCCCCGGCCTCATCCTCGGGCGCCAGGTCCGCGGTGCAATGGTCGAAGATTGGCGGGACCGGCAGGTCGAGGGCCGGCATATGGCGGGCCAGCCGCGACAGCAGGCTCCAGTTCGCCATGCCGGGGCGCATCGGGCCGGGCCACATGACGATGCTCCAATGGCCGTTGGCCGGCCGGTCCGAGGTCACGTTCGGATAGCCGGCCATGACGTGGTCCTGCCAGGCGAACCATTGCTCGGCGAGATCGGCCAGCGTTACCGCCAGGAAAATGCCGACGCGGCGGCGGTCCAGCGCGAATTGTGCGCCGTCGCTATTGGTCAGCACCAGGCCCTCGGCGGGAATTTCATCGCGCTCCAGAAGCGCGATGGCGAATTCGTTGCGCGGGATGGTGCAGAAGGAATGGATAAGGGATTCTACTTCCTCGCCGACCAGCGATACCAGGTCGCCGCGCCCGCCTTCGGCATCGAACAAAGCGAGGTCGACATATTCGTTGGAATAGACGCTGTGCAACAGGCCCAGCAGCTGCGCCTTGCGCGGCTGGCCCCACAAAGCGAGGATGCGGTAGACGCCGATCAGATGGTCACGGAAGCTGCCATGCTTGTGCCAGCATTCGGCCATGTGGCGCTGGTTCAGAACCGCCAGCAGCAGCGGCAATTCCGGATCGATCGCGGCGAAATCCTCCGCCAGAAAATCCCGGACCCGTTTGGTGACGACCATTCTCTCGCTCATGTCACGCCCAACAACAATAGCAACACCGATACCGAGCCGACCGACAGGACTGTCGACAGCAGGATATTGGCCGATGTTTCGGCCACGAAAACCTGATAGCGCTGGGCGATCACGAAGGCCGTGGCGCCAGCCGGCATGGCGGCCGACATGATTGTGGAGGCCGCCCATATGGGCTCCAGCGGGAACAGGGTTTCGATCAGCACCCAGGCGGCAAAGGGATGCACCGCCAGCGTCAGGAAGGTCAGCAGCCCGGCCTGCCGCCCGACATGCTTCAGCGACTGCCCCGAAATGAACACCCCCAGCGAAAACAGCGTCACCGGGATCGCGCCGCCCCCCAGCAGCCGGCAGAAATCCACCACCACTTCGGGCAGGGTAATCCGGAAGACAGGCACCATCACCCCGATGGCGACCGGAATGGTGATCGGGTTTTTCAACAAGGCCATGACGATCTGGCGCAGGATTTTCGCCTTCGACGCGGCCTGCCCCGCCGCCGCGCGGCTCTTGTCGGTCTCGATCAGGAAGATCGTCGTGCTCATCACGAAGACCGCCAGGATGGTGACGCCCAGCACCGCCGGCAGCGCCCCGTCCTCGCCGAAGGCATTGATCGCCAGCGGAATGCCGATATAGCCGCAATTGGCGAAGGTCACGTTGATACAGCGCATCGACATGATAGACAGGCTATCGCGGTATATGTAGCGGCTGATCAGCGCCGTCACCCCATAGGTGATGACCAGCGCGCCGATCCAGACATAAAGGAAATTAGCGTAGAATATGCGCTCGCGCGGGGCCTGGGAGACCAGGATGAACAACAGCGCCGGCAGGGCGAAATAATAAACGAACCGGTTCAGCGCATTGATGCCGTCCTTGCCAAGCAACCCGGCGCGCCCGGCCACATAGCCGCAGAGCGTGATGCCGAACACCGGCAGGATGATATTGATCAGCGCCAGCATGTTTTTCCTCCCGTACCGCCTGAAACAGGTTTGCCGTCCACTACTTTTCGCTCGGTTGTTTATACTAGCAACGCGAGCAAAAGCAATTAGCATTTATCGATATTGGATGGTAATGCGGCGCCGCCCTGTTTTGACGTGGATAATGGCGACGGGCGCGCGCCCGGGCCGCCGGACTACAATGGCTCCGCGTGCCACAGCTTGCTGTATATGCGCCAGCCATCGTCGGTTTTCAGAAGCAGCATCAAATCGGTGAACCGCTTGTTGAGATAGCGATCGGTCACGCGGACCATGGCGACCTTGCCCTTGATATCCACCGAATCGAGCGTCATTTCGAAGGGCTCGCCGTTCTCGGCCGGTGGTGGCTGACTGGCTGCGAAATTTCGGAATTCCCCGCAATCCATCTCGACGAGCTCGCCGGTGTCGCCGCGAAAGCCCGTGATTGTTGCGTTAGGGTGGAAAGACGCCTCGATATCCTCCGCCTTGCTCTGGTACATGCCGGCAAAATAAAGATCGATGGTTTGCGCGATTCCGTCCCGGTCTGAAAGGGTGTTCCGCATGGCTGTTTCTTCCTCATTCGGCCGTGACGATTTCGTGATAACCTGCGGTTATGCTGCGCCATTATATACTGGCTGAAACTGTGAAAGCATTCCACCCGTGTCGCGAAGAATACTGATTGTCGAGGATAACGAGGATATCGCCGAGCTGCTCTCGCTGCATCTGCGCGACCTGGATTGCGAAGTCCAATTGGCCGCCGACGGCAATACCGGTTACGAGTTCGCCACGGCCGGCGGCTGGGATCTGATTATCCTGGATCTGATGCTGCCGGGCATGGAGGGGCTGGAACTCTGCCGCCGCCTGCGCGCCGGCGACCATTACACCCCGATCCTTATGCTGACCGCCAAATCGTCGGAGGTCGATCGCGTGGTCGGGCTGGAGATGGGCGCCGACGATTACCTGACCAAGCCCTTCAGCATCCGCGAACTGATCGCACGGGTAAAGGCGATCTTCCGCCGGCTGGAAGCGTTGGCTCCCAAACCCGGCGGCGAGGGCGGGGCGCTGGTAATCGCCGGGGCCATGACGATCGATCCGGATAAACGCACCGTGTCGATTGGCGACGAGCCGGTGGAGCTTACCGCGCGGGAATTCGACCTGCTGATGCAGTTCGCGCGCAATCCCGGCCGGGTTTATTCGCGCCAGCAATTGCTGGATCTGGTCTGGGGTTTTGGCCATGACGGATACGAACATACCGTCAATTCCCACATCAATCGCCTGCGCGCCAAGATCGAGGGCGACCCGTCGAACCCCGAATATGTGATGACGGTCTGGGGCGTCGGTTACAAGTTCAATGATAGGCTGGCCGCCACCCAGGCCGGGCGCGCGGAAGCCCTGCTGATGAAGGAAGAAAGGGGGGCCGGATGATGCCGCGCACCCTGTCGGCCAAACTCACCCTGGCGCTGATCGCTATTCTCGCCGTGACGGGGGCCGCCTGGATCGCGCTGACCCTGGCCTCGACCCGGCTTTACCAGGAAGAGGTGGACCAGAGCCTGAATGCCCCGCTGGCGCAATATATCGCCGACGCATACCCGCTGATCGCGGGCGGCGAGGTCAACCAGCCGGCCTTGAAGGACCTGTTCGATAAGCTGATGGTTATCAATCCGCGGATCGAGGTTTATCTGCTGGATGGTGATGGTGAGATACTGGCCTTTTCCGCCGATCCGGGCCGGGTGAAGCGCGATGTGGTGGATCTGGTCCCCATAATGGACTGGCTGGCTGGGCCCGACATGCTGCCGTTGCGTGGTGACGACCCGCGTAATACGACCGGACAGAAACCCTTTACCGCGGCGCCGGTGATGGATGGGAACGCGGTGGCCGGTTACCTTTATGTCGTGCTGGGCGGCGAGAAATACGATTCCGTTGCCGGCATGGTCTCGGAAAGCCTGATCGTGCGGCTGGCGCTGTTTGCCGGCGGGCTGGGGTTGCTGGTGGCGCTGGCGGCGGGCGCGCTGTCCTTCGCCTGGCTGACGCGCCGGCTGCGCCGTCTGACGCAGGCGGTCGACCGGTTCCGCGACGAGGGCTTCGAAACGCCGATGAAACTGGCCGGCTGGCGTCGCGGCGGCGACGAGATCGACCGGTTGGGCGTAACAGTCGAGGAAATGTCGCAACGCATCGCCGACCAGATAGAACAACTCCGCCAGGCCGACGCGGCGCGCCGTGACATGGTCGCCAATATCTCGCATGATTTGCGCACGCCGCTGGCCTCGCTGCAGGGCTATCTGGAAACCCTGCTGATGAAGGAAGACAGCTTCACGCCTGAGGAAAAGCACAAATATATCGACCTCGCGGCGCGCCAGGGCGATCGGCTCAGCCGTTTGGTGACCGAACTGTTCGAACTCACCATGCTGGATTCGACCGGCACGCGGCTGAATTTCGAGCCCTTCTCGCTGGCCGAACTGGTGCAGGACGTAACCCAGAAATTCCAACCCCAGGCCGAACGCCGCAACATGACGCTGGAGCTGGACATGCCCGCCGGCGCGCCCTTCGTGCGGGCCGATATCGGGCTGATCGAGCGCGTGCTGGAAAACCTGATCGAGAACGCCATCAAATACACCCCCGAGGGCGGCAAGGTCTCGCTGACCCTTGTCCCCGGCGCTGACGGCATCGAGGCGCGTGTCACCGACACCGGCCCCGGCATTCCCGAGGCCGACCGCGACCGCATCTTCGAGCGCTTCTACCGGGTCGAGAAATCCCGCGCCGACGCGCCCGAAGGCGCCGGGCTGGGCCTGGCGATTACCCGTCGCATCCTGCAGCTTCATGACAGCCCAATTCATGTCGAAAGCACCCCGGGCCATGGCGCCGCCTTCTCTTTCAGCCTCCCCCTCGCGCAGATGTGAACGAAATCGGCCCTCCGGGACGGTTTCGTGATACTTGCGGGATGAACCCGTGACGGCGGCCGGGCTATTATCCTTCCTACAGGGAGACGCCCTGTCCATAGCAACATATTCGGGAAGAGAGATAACCAATGCCGATCAACGACAGCAAATTCAAGACCGCCTTCGCCGCCGGTGCCGCCGCCGCCGCCATGGCCATGGCCGTGCCCGGCTTATCCTTCGCGGCCGGCTGCAATCCGTGCAATCCCTGCGCGGCCTGTGTGCAGAACCCCTGCAACCCCTGCTGCGCTAATCCCTGTGCGGCCAAGAACCCCTGCAATCCTTGCGCGGCGGCCAACCCGTGCAACCCCTGTGCGGCGGCCAACCCGTGCAATCCCTGCGCGGCGACCAACCCGTGCAATCCCTGCGCGGCCCAGTAATCCGAGAATAGCGGGCACGACTGTCCAACGACTGCCCACGACTGCGCCGGTGGAGCCCTTAACAGGCCGCCGGCGCATTTTTTTCGGTGAGGATTGAATGGGAAAACAAGACGTTATTGCTGCCCGCCACCCGGCCTGATACTGACCACTAGTGTCTGGTGTTAAATGGCCAGATATTCGTGGCGAAGGTCTTCGTTGTCCAAAACTTCTTGAGCGGAGCCTCTGAACGCCACCAGCCCCATGTCGATGATAAGCGCCGTATCCGCTATTTTCAGGGCTGCAATAGCGTTTTGCTCGACGATGATGGTGGTGATTCCCAGCTCCTTGACCTGAATCAGGATTCTCTCGATTTCCTGGACGATAACGGGCGCAAGCCCCTCGTATGGTTCGTCCAGCAGCAGCAGTTTTATGTCCCTGGCCAGCGCCCGCGCGACGGCCAGCATTTGTTGCTCACCACCGGACAAGGTCACCCCGTCCTGTTTTCTGCGTTCGGCGAGGCGTGGAAAATGCTGGTAGATCTTCTCTATTTCCCATCCCTTGGGTTCGGCCACTTGCGACAAAATCAGATTTTCCTCGACCGACAGGCCGCCGATGATACGGCGGTCCTCGGGCACGAGCTGAATGCCTTCGCGCGCCGCCTGGTAAGACTTCATTTCGTGGATAGGCTTGCCTTGAAGATAAAACTCGCCACTGGCAAGCGCCGGATTGTCGACCCGCGCCAGGGTGCGCAGCGTCGATGTTTTGCCGGCGCCGTTGCGGCCCAGCAAGGCCATGATCTCGCCTTCCTTAACCTCGAAGGAAACGCCCTGGACAATATAGGACTCGCCGTAATAGGCGTGAATGTCCTTAACGACGAAGAACGGGTCTGTTTCAGACGTACTCACTCGTGCGCGCCCCCCAGGTAGGCTTCCTTGACGACCGGATCCTCGCGAACGTCGCCAGGCAATCCGCTGGCGATGATTTTTCCACGAGCCAGGACACTAACCTTGTCGGCCAGGCTGAACACAACATGCATATCATGTTCGATGATTATTTTTGTCATGCCGCCCTCCTTGATTTGTTTCAGCAAATCGATGGTCCGGTTTGTATCGTGCCGCGACATGCCGGCCGTCGGTTCGTCCAGCAACAACAACCGCGGATGCAGGATCAGGCACATGCCCAATTCAAGACGGCGTTTGTCGCCGCGCGACAGGCTGCCGGCATTCTGGTCTAGATGCTCCTGAAGGCCAACATCCTCGAGAATTTGCTCCGCCTCGTCGCGAATTTCATTCTGATTCCGTATTCCCTGATAGAAACTAAGCCTGAAGGATCCATCGCGTTTCGCCAGCGCCGGAATCATGACGTTTTCGAGCAATGACAGATCCTGAAATATTTCCGGAGTCTGGAAAACCCGGGCGACGCCGATCTGCGCGATCTCGTGCGGCTTTTTCCCCGTTAATTCCTGCCGGTCGAAGGTGACTGTCCCCGAATCCGGCTTCAACCGGCCGACGCAGACGTTCAGCAGGGTCGATTTGCCGGCCCCGTTCGGGCCGATGATAGCGTGCGTCTTGCCTTCTTCCACATGCAGATTGACATTGACCAGGGCCCGCAGCCCGCCAAAACTCTTTTGGATGCTATCGAGATGGAGCACCAGATTTCCCATAAGCCGTCCCTCACTCCTCAGTTTTGTTTTGATGAGAGGAAGACAGGTTTCGCTTTTCCCATATGGAATTCAGCTTGGCGCCAAGCCACTGAAGCCCTTCCACAATGCCGCCGGGCAGCGATACCACCACGACCACGAACAGCAGTCCCAGGGTTAGATGCCAGCCGCCGCCGACAAACAGCCCGACGACCTTAACAACGTAGTATTCCAGGCCATCCGGCAGGAAGCCGAAAATCTGGTGCAGCGTATTGCTGTTGAACGATGAAAAAATATTCTCGAAATACTTGATAAGACCGGCCCCCAATATCGGCCCGACAAGTGTGCCGACACCGCCCAGAATGGTCATCAATACGACCTCGCCCGAGGCCGTCCACTGCATTCTCTCGGCGCCGGCGAGAGGGTCGGTCACCGCCAGCAGAGATCCGGCCAGACCGGCGTACATTCCCGATATGACGAATGCCGCCAGCATGTAGGGCCGCACATTCAGGCCGGTATAGTTCATCCGGTTCTGGTTCGACTTGATGCCCTTGAGCATCAGCCCGAAGGGCGAGCGGAAAATTCTGAGCGAAATGAAGAAACAGATGATCAGCAGCACGGCGCAGAAGTAGAAACCGGGATAGCCGCTCATCTTGATGCCGAACAGGTTCGTCGAGGGCAGTCCCTCCCCGGCGACGATATACATGGAATCGATCCAGCGTGGATCGTTAATGGTCAGCTGTAGTCCGGTTTCGCCATTGGTGATCGGCGTCAACACGGAATAGGCCAGATTGTATGACATCTGAGCGAAGGCCAGGGTCAGGATGGAAAAATAAATCCCCGAACGCCTGAGACAGATAAAACCGATTACCACCGCCAGGATCGCGGCGAATACAACGCCGAACAGGACGGCCGGAAGGGCGTTCATCGTGAACAGCTTGAATGACCAGACCGCCGCATAGGAACCAACGCCAAGAAACGCCGCATGACCGAACGACAGATAACCGGTCAGCCCGAACAGGATATTGAATCCGATGGCGAAAATACCATAAATGGCGAATTTCTGCAGCAGATCGGGGTAGGCCGCGCCAAAGGGGATGAGCCAGATCGGCATCAGCAGGACGACCGCGGAAAACACCGCCATAAACGACGTGTCGTTGAAAAGCTTCTTTTTTATCTCAGTCATCCATCACACCGGCGCGGCCCATCAACCCGCGGGGACGGGTTAGTAGAATGATTACGGCGACCAGGTAAATGATAATCTGGTCTATGCCCGGGAGAATGCTTTTCACCTCGTTCATCGATGCGAATGATTGCACCATCCCAAGCAGGAACCCGGCGGCGACGGCGCCGCCCAGGGATCCCATCCCGCCGACCACGACAACGATGAAGGACAGCACCAGGAAGTCCATGCCCATGTGGTAATCGGGTGGCAGGATTGGCGTATACATGACCCCCGCCGTGCCCGCGACCACGGCCGCGATGGAGAAGACGATCGTGAAGCGCCGTTCGATATTGATGCCCAGCAGACCAACGGTTTCACGATCGCGCATGCCCGCGCGAACAACCATTCCATAGGTCGTGAACTTCAAGAAGGCGAAGACGGCGAAAATCGTCAAACCGGAGAAAAGCAGATAGATCAGTCGCCACCATGGATAAACAAGGGCCTCGCCGAACCCGAACCAGAGCCCGACATTGGCGCTGCCGGAAACGATTTCAGGCGCGGACTGCGGGATGGGGTTGGCGCCGAAGGCCGCCTTGATCAGTTCCTGAATGACGATCGCCAACCCGAAGGTGACCAGAATTTGATCGGCGTGATTCCGTTTATAGAAATGACGGATCAACCCTCGCTCCATGGTGTAACCGATCACGAGCATAACGGGAATGGCGACCAGGATCGACAGGGGAACGGCATAATCGATAATCATTTCACCGGTCTCGCCGAACCATATTATCAAATAGGGCTCTTCCTTGTAGGCGACGAAAGCGGTGAAGCTTTCATCCTGTACCTTTACGGAAAGAGTCAGCAATTTTTTAAATGTTATGGCGCAAAACGCGCCGAGCATAAAAATCGCACCATGTGCGAAGTTGACTATGCCCAGGGTGCCGAACACCAGCGTCAGGCCCAGCGCGATCAATGCGTAAGCGGCGCCTTTATCAAGCCCGTTCAGCAATTGAATTAAAATTGAATCCATCGTCATTTACCGATACGCCCCTGACAAACGGGCCAGGGGACGTTTTTACAGGTCGATATGGGAAAAATCGGGCTGGCGGCCATCCGCGGCCGCCAGCCCAATGAGGACCTTCGATTAAGGCTTGTAGGGGCCCAATTCACCACCGAAAATTTTCGGATCGTATTCGACCTGGCTGCGAGGCGTGGTTTCAACAACCTCGAGAAGATCGAACTGCGTACTCGGGTTCTCGTTGCCACGCACGACCAGCACATCCTTGAAGCACTGGTGATCTTCGGCGCGATATTCGGTTGCGCCATTGCCCATGCCATCGAACTTGAAGCCTTCCAGAGCCTTGATGACTTCCGGCGGGTAGAAGGTGCCGGCCATTTCACAGGCGTTGGCGTACAGCAGCGTCTGGACGTAACAGGTATGGGCGGCCATCGACGGCGGTGCGCCATATTCGGCGCCGAAGGATTTAACGAAAGCCTGCGAGCCCTCGTCCTTGAGCGACCAGTTCCAGTTGGTGGACCCAAGGATACCCTTGATGTTGTCGCCGGCGCCCTGAGCCATCAGTCGCGAGAACAGCGGAACGACGATTTCGAAGTTCTTGCCGTTGACCTGCTTGTCGCGCAGACCGAACTGAACGGCCTGGGTCAGTGAGTTGATCATATCCTTGCCATAATGGTTCAGGATCAACACGTCGGCGCCGGAATTCAGAACCGGCGTGATGTACTGCGAGAAGTCACCGGCACCAACCGGTGTCTTGACGGCCGCCTTGGTTTTCCAGCCGAATCCTTCCGTGAACTGACGCATGGATTCTTCCTGGGTCCAGCCCCAGGTATAATCGGCGGTCAGATGATAGGCGACGCGATCGGTTCCGTATTCCTTCTTCAAAACCGGTGCCAAAGCCGCGCCCGACATATAGGCGTTAAAGAAATGGCGGAAGCCGTAACGGCGCTTGTCCTTGCCGGTGGTGTCGTTGGAGTGCGTCAGGCCGGCCATGAAGATGATGCCGGATTCCTGGCAAAGTCCCTGCACGGCGATGGCGACACCCGAGGATGAACCGCCGGTAATCATCAGGGCGCCGTCTTTTTCGATCATGCGCTTGGCCGAGGCGCGCGCGGCATCGGACTTGGTCTGTGTGTCGCCTGTCGTAAAGGCGACCTTCTTGCCCAGAATGCCCTTGCCCGTCAACGATGAGGGCTTGAAGGTGCTCATCATGCCGCCGTCGCCATCGCCGTTAAGATGTTTGACGGCCAGTTTGTAAGCGCGCAGTTCGTCGGCGCCCTCATCGGCATAGGCGCCGGTTTGCGGAACATTAAAGCCAAGCATTACATTTGCGCTGCTGCCCGGGTCGTTGCGGAACTTTTCGGCCCATGCGTTACGGGCGAAAAACAATGGCGTGGCGCCAAACGCCGCCGCGCCGGCCGCGCCAAGCTTGAGGGCTTTGCGCCGGTCTAGTTTCTTAATGTCGGTCATGGATACTCCTTATCATTTTCATTATGTTTTCCTCCTTAAGTGGCCACCAACACAAACGCCTCTTGTATGCTGAAAGTCTTTATGTATGTCGAAAGTCTTTGTAGCATTTGCACTCAAGGTGGAATTGTGTGCGTTGGATATTCAAGCTCACTGAGCGCAAATTATTAACAAATCGTCTACCTTTTGCAATAACAATCTGATTGCGCTCCTGTTTTTGCACGGATGCGCTCCTGTTTTTGCACGGATGCGCTCCTGTTTTTGCACGGATATGGAAGCCCCTGCCTGGTGGTGGTGTTAATAGCGCGGTAATTCGGCCGGTTCCCGAAACTCCGCGCCGGTCGCGATGTCATCCATCGCCGCTCTCCGGTTACGCCAGCCTGGCCTCGAAGAACGCCACCGTCCGCGACCAGGCCAGTTCCGCCGCCGCCTTGTCGTGACGCGGCGTGGTGTCGTTGTGGAAGCCGTGATTGACGTCGGGATATATATGGGCGGTGTAGTCCTTGCCATTGGCCTTCAGCGCCGCCTCATAGTCGGGCCAGCCCTTGTTGACCCGCCCGTCCAGCCCGGCGTAATGCAGCAACAGCGGCGCCTGGATTTTCGCCACGTCGTCGCCCTTGGGCTGGCGGCCATAGAACGGGACCGAGGCCGCCAGGTCGGGCAGGCGCACCGCCATGGCGTTGCAGACACCGCCGCCATAGCAGAATCCCACCGCACCGACCTTGCCGTTGGAATTCGTATCCGCCGCCAGATGTTCATAAGCGGCGATGAAGTCCTCGGTCAGCTTGCCCTTGTCGAGGGTCTTTTGCATCGCCTTGCCTTCGTCGT
>JADFVY010000323.1 GCA_015222795.1 Pseudomonadota bacterium
CACCATGCAATTTCGATACTTATAACCATTGCGGCCCGCTGACCCGCACCGTGCGCGACGCGGCGCTGGTGCAGAATGTGGTGTCCGGCCCGCATCCACACGATCACGATTCCCTGCGGGACAAGATCACCATCCCCGACGACCCGGAGCCCGTGGGCAAGTTCCGCGTCGCCTGGTCGATGGATTTCGGCTATGTGCCGATCGACGCGGAGGTACGCGCCAATACGATGGCCGCGCTGGAGGTATTCGAATCTTTGGGCTGCGAGGTTGAGGAAGTCGACCTTGGCTGGGGGCCGGAATGCGACGAGGCGGCGATGGTCTGGTACGGCTGCATGCATTTCGGTCGGCAGACCATCTGGCACGCCGAAAAACACGCCGATTTGATGACCGATTACGCACTGGCGACGGCCGAAGCCGCCCGCGGGCTGACGCTGGACGACATGGCCCGGTCGTGGGAGGTAGTGCACAAAATGTACCAGGGTTTCGGCCCGGTCATGGAATCGCGCGATATCTTCATCTGCCCGACCAACGCGATCCCGGCATTAAGCGCCGGCCATGACCCGTTCGATGAAAACTTCCATGTCGGCGGGCGGAAGGTGGACGCGGAGTTCGGCTGGATCCTGACCCACCAGTTCAACATGCTGCATAACTGCCCGGTGATGGCCGTGCCCTCGGGTTTCGCCGGCACCGGCGTGCCGACCGGCATCCAGATCGTCGGGCGAACCTTCGACGATTTAAGCGTATTCCGCGCCGCGACGGCCTATGAGGCGGCGGGCGGCGGTTGGTTCGAGACGGCGGAGGGGCGGCCGGGGCTGTAACGCGCCCCGATTGAAAGAGCACGGGTAACCGCTTCTTAACCCGCCCCATGGCACCCTTGGGCAAACAACGGGGGCCTGCAAAGGGGCAGAACCATGACGGACGCTGCACTACCAGACGAAATTCCCGCCGGCGGATCTGACCGGGGCGACGCCATGCGCAATGCGTTGCGCAGCATGCAGATGGGCCGGGAAGATGAAGCCGAGACGTGGCTGCGCGCAATAATCGACAAGGAGTCAGAACTCAACCAGGCATGGACGGCGCTTGGTGTGTTGATCAGCAACATCGAGGGCATGGAGCAACAGGCCTGCCGCGCCTTTCTGCGCGCGCTGGAACTGAACCGCGCCGAGCCGATGAGTTGGGCGGCGCTGGCAGCTTCGTTGCATGAGCAAGGCCACCCGTCGGACGCCGAGGCAACCTATCGGCAGGGGCTGGTTCACGACCCCGAACACAAGATGAGCTTGCTTGGGCTGGCCCAGATACTGCGCGGCGTCGACGGCCGCCGCGACGAAGCGCTGGAAATTCTGCGCGCCATGTTGCGCCGCGAGCCGGATACGGCCGCTGCCTGGGACCTGCTTGGCGAGATCATGGAAGACGATGTCGGCGATTTCGAAGAGGCCGAGACCGCCTACCGCCGCAGCATCGCCATCGACCCCACCGATTACGAAATCTGGGACCGCCTGGGAACCATGCTGGAGCGCAAGGTCAAGGATCGCTGGGGCGCGTACCGGCTTTACAATCAATCGACTAATTACGACTGCAGCTTCGCCTTGCGTTCGCTCAGGCTGACGTCCGGGATTACACTGCGCGCCCTGATCCTGCCGCCCATAATCTCGGTCCTTTTCACCACGGCGGCCGAAAAAGCCAACAGCCAAAACCGTTATCGCGCGATGCGGTTCTGGGCGTGGATGGGGCGCATTGCCTGGCCCGGGCGCACGCGCCCGCTCTGCCAGCTTGGCGTGGCGGCACAGTACGGGTTTGCCGATTACAACAAGGCGGAAGCCATCTATCGCAAGGCGATCGCCAAGGAACCGCGCAACGAATGGCCCTGGCGCCTGCTGGGTGTCCTGCTGGTCGAGGTTCGCAACGATTACGAAGAGGGGGCCGAAATTCTAGAACGGGCGACGAAACTGGACCCTTTCAACGGCCACTGCTGGAGCCTGCTGGGCCGCTGTTACGAACGTCGCGGCGACTTGGACATAGCGGAACGGGCCCTGCGCCGCGCCCTCGACGTGGACGAGGACAATCTGAACTCCTGGGTCTATCTGGGTGAACATTTCGCGGTCAGGCGCGGCAATCCCGAAGAGGCGATCCGCAATTACGACCAGGCCCTGCATATCGACCCGAATTACATCGACGCGTGGGTCTGCAAGGGTGTCGCCCTGATGAGCGGCCTAAAGGATTACGCCGAGGCCGAAAAATGTTTCCGCCAGGCGGTCGAGCTGAATGCGCTGGCCTCGAATGCATGGCGATGCCTGGGCACGGTGCTGTACAAGCATCTCGACAATGCCGAGGGTGGAGAAACCTGTCTGCGTAAGTCGATCAACCTGGAGGCCGATAATTGGTCGGCCGAGGTTCATCTGGCGACGTTGCTGTACAGGAACAATGGCGAGTTTGACGAGGCGGAAGCCTTATTGCGGGCGCTGGTTGACCGGCGCGTCTATCTGGCCCACGCACTGGCCGCGTTGCTGGGCCTGTACGCCACCAAGGGCGACCTCGAGGGAGGTTGCGCCCTGGCCGAGGAGATACTCGCCGAACGGCCTGATGATTTCGACACGCTGAACTACCTGGCCTGGACGGCGCATGAAGACAAACTGGAGGCGCTGTATCCCCTGGCCGAGCAATGGGCGCGCCGCGCGGTGGCGTTGCAGCCCGGCGTCATGCCGATCCTGCATACGCTGACCGAACTGCTGTTCGACCAGGGCCGCGAGGAAGAAGCGCTGGCCGCGGCCGAACCGCTCTACGAAGCGGTGCTGGCGCGAACCTCCCCGGCCTCGGACATCCGCGAAGCCCTGAACAAGGCGGCCGCCGCGGGCCATGAGCGCGCCGTCTTCTGGAAGGAAAAAATCGACGCACACTGCGATTGAGGCGGATGTCCTACGCCCCCCAATGCTCCGTATCGCCCACCTCATATCCCCACTGCGCGGCGGTTTCGGTGAGGAACTCCCATAACGTCACGGCGAAGCCTCTCGAAACGTAGAGGTCGTAGCCGCCGTCGCGGTGGTGCAGGTTTACGCCGACCAGGTGGATCGCGCCGCCGGCGAAGGAACCATCCGGAAAGCTGTCGGGGCGCAGGTCGGTGGGCAGGCCGCGGTTCAGCAGGTCTCGGGCGCGGGGGCCTTCGACGCGGATTACCGTGCGGCTGTGCGAAAGGTCGAGCGAGGTTCCCTGTTCGGCGTCGATTTCCATGGCTTCGCGTGCCGCCGCCCCGTCGGCGCGGGTCAGCCACCAGACGAAGGGCTGGGCGCGCAGCAGCGTGCCCTTGGCGCCGACCGCCGATTGCAGCGGGCCGGGGGCGGCATCGGCGCCGACTATGCCGGCCAGTTTTTTACCAACCGCGTCCATCGTTTCGGGCCAGCCCGATATCTGCCACAGGCCGGCATCGCGAATTTCGCGCAGGGTGACGCCGGGGCCGTCCGCGCCGACATCGCCGGCCGGGCCCGTGTGGTAATGCGTTGCCAGGGCGGAAAGTTTCTCAAGCATGCATCCTGCTCCCGTCCGGATCGACAAAATGGGTTGCGGTGATTTCGACCTCGGTATTGCCGCTGCGCACCGGGTCGGCATGGATCGCGGTCCGGCCGTTCCAGGCATCCACCCCGCCTCGGATCAGGCCGAGCGCGATCCAGTGGCCCAACTCGGGGCTGTAGGTGACCGAGGTCACCCAGCCCTCGCCATGGCCGCTCAACTGGTCCGGCGCATGCAGCAGCGCCCCGGCGTAGAGCCGCTG
>JADFVY010000324.1 GCA_015222795.1 Pseudomonadota bacterium
GGAGTCAGCCGCGCGGATTTCCGCTACGACGACACCGAACGCGATCCGGGCGATCTGTACATGCTGGAGGTCAACACCCAGCCCGGCATGACGCCGCTGTCGCTGGTGCCCGAACAGGCGGCCCATGCCGGCATCTCGTTCGAGGATCTGATGGAGTGGATGGTGGAGAACGCAGCATGCGACAGTTGACCCTCCCCGCCCTCTACCCGCGACGGAAGACCGGCAAAGGCGAGCGCCGCGTATCGAATCGCCGTAAAGTATCGCTGATACGGCGCATGCCGGCCTGGATGGAACGCGCGATCAAACCGGCGATCATCGCATCGGTTACGCTGTTACTGTTGTCCGGCGGGGTCGTGGCCTGGCGCGGCGGCGGAATCGCCGCACTGGGCGACCTGGCGGGCGAGACCGTGCTGGGCTGGACAGTATCGGCGGGCATAACGGTCGACAACGTCCTGGTCGAGGGCCGCGACAAAACATCGACGCAACGAATTCTGTCAGCGCTGGAAGTGCGGCGCGGCATGCCACTGTTCGCGTTCTCGCCGGAACGGGCGCGCGAACGGCTGCTGGCGCTTGGCTGGGTCAGGGACGCGCGGGTGGAACGACGCCTGCCGGACACGATTTTCGTCGATCTGATAGAGCGGCAGCCCGCGGCGATATGGCAGAACAAGGGAAAATTCGCATTGGTCGACGAGACCGGCGCGGTGATCGGGCCCGAGGATGTCGCGCAATACGGCAATCTCAAGGTCATCGTCGGCGCGGACGCGCCCGATAACTTCGCCGAGCTGTTCGACATGCTGGAAAGCCAGCCCGACCTGAAGGACAGGGTCATGGCGGCGGTGCGCGTCAGCGAACGGCGCTGGAACGTGAAACTGGATAACGACATGACCGTGCTACTGCCCGAGGACGGCATCGAAGAGGCCTGGGCAGCCCTGGCGGCGGCGGCATCGGAAGAACAATTGCTGGAACGCAACGTCACCCGGGTCGATTTGCGCATGCCCGACCGGGTGACCCTGCGCCGCGCGCCGGAGCCCAAGGGCGCCGGCGACAAGGGTGTTTGAAACGTAATGACGGAACAGGGAAAGAACGGGGGAACAAGGTGGCGCGACGCGATCTGATAGCAGCGCTCGATATAGGATCCAGCAAGGTCTGTTGCTTCATCGGCAGGCTGGACGGGGACAAACGCGTCCAGATCACCGGGATCGGCCACCAGGCCAGCCAGGGGGTCAAGGCTGGCGCGATCGTCGATATGGACGCCGCCGAGGAAGCGATTATGGCGGCGGTCAATACCGCCGAGCGCATGGCCGGCGAGACCGTGCGCGACGTGGTGGTGGGCATGGCCGGCGGCCAGCCCGCGAGCCAGGTGATCGACATGCGGACAGGCGTTAATGGCGGTCCGGTGCGCGACGCCGATTTACGCAGGTTACTCTATGGCGGCATGCCCGACACCGGCGCCGAACGCACATTGCTGCACGCCATTCCGGTCGGCTACAGCATCGACGGATCGAACGGCATCCGCGACCCGCGCGGCATGCATGGCCAAACCCTGGCCGTTCATGTTCATCAAGTAACGGCAGCCGCCAGCGCGGTGCGCAACATCACGACCTGCGTCGAGCGCTGCCACCTGAATGTCAGCGAAATCGTCTCCAATCCCTATGCCGCGGGCCTGGCCGCGCTGGTCAGCGACGAGACGGAACTGGGGGTCGCCGTCATCGACATGGGTGGTGGCGCAACCTCGATCGCGGTGTTCGTCGAGGGGTCACCGGTCTTTACCGACTGCGTCCCGGTCGGCGGCATCCACGTTACCAACGACATCGCGCGCGGGCTGGCGACGCCGCTGGCCCATGCGGAACGCCTGAAAACCCTGCATGGCAGCGCCCTGCCCTCGCCCAGCGACGACCGGGAAACCGTGATCGCGCCGCAGATCGGCGAGGACGAGAGCAGCGAACCCAACCATGTACCGAAATCTTTCCTGGTCAGCATCGTTGCGCCAAGGATCGAGGAAACGCTGGAACTGGTGCGCGCCAGGCTGGAGGCAGGCGGCGCCTCGCAGGTTGCCGGGCGCCGCGTGGTGCTGGTCGGCGGGGCCAGCCAGCTTCCCGGCGTGCCCGAACTGGCGGCGCGCATTCTCGACAAACAGGTGCGCATCGGCCGCCCCGCCCATGTCGGCGGATTAGCGGAGGCGACCAACGGCCCGGCCTTTGCGGCCTGCGCCGGCCTGATGCGCTATTCGGAAGAAGAAACCGGCGATCTGCGCGCCCATGCCGCGCCGCGCCCCCCCGCGGGAGAGGGCTTTCTCGCCCGTCTCGGCCCGTTGTCGCGCATGGGAGGATGGTTGCGTGAGAATTTATAGAGCGTTTTCAAGTTTCGCGGCGCCGGCAAGCTGGCGCGTTCCACTCAGTAACGAGAATTCCACAAGGAACAAAATTTCGACCCACGTCGGCATGCGCCGGCGCACCCCGGCACACACCGATCGTAGGAGGCAATTATGACGATCAATTTGATGACCCCAATGCAGCAAACGGATTTTAAACCGCGAATTACGGTAATCGGCGTCGGCGGCGCCGGCGGGAACGCCGTCAACAACATGATCCGCGCCAATCTGGAAGGCGTCGATTTCCTGGTCTGCAATACCGATGCCCAGGCCATGACGCAAACCATGTGCGAGCGCAAGTTACAGTTGGGCGCGGATCTCACCAAGGGTCTCGGCGCGGGCTCGAAGCCCGACGTCGGCCGGGCCGCGGCCGAAGAAACGCTCAACGAGCTGATGGAGACGCTGGCCGGTAATCATATGGTCTTCGTCACCGCCGGCATGGGCGGCGGCACCGGCACCGGGGCCGCCCCGGTAATCGCAAGGGCTTGCCGCGAGCAGGGCATGCTGACCGTCGGCGTGGTGACCAGACCCTTCCTGTTCGAAGGCCGCCAGCGCATGAAACTGGCGGAAGCAGGCATCGAGGAATTGCAACAGCATGTCGATACCCTGATCGTGATCCCGAACCAGAACCTGTTCCGGGTCGCGAACGAAAAGACCACCTTTGCCGACGCCTTCAGGATGGCCGACGATGTACTCTATGCCGGAGTGCGCAGCGTCACCGACCTGATGGTCGTGCCCGGCATGATCAATCTGGACTTCGCCGACATTCGCTCGGTGATCGGCGAAATGGGCAAGGCCAAGATGGGCACCGGCGAGGCCGAGGGGGAGCGGCGCGCCATCGAAGCCGCCGAGGGCGCCATCAACAATCCGCTACTGGAGGATCTGTCGATGAAGTCCGCGCGCGGACTGTTGATCAATATCACCGGCAGCGAATCGACCATGACCCTGATGGAGGTCGACGAGGCGGTGAACCGGATCCTCGAGGAGGTCGATGCCGAGACCGACATGATCTTCGGTTCGACCTTCGACGAGAGCCTGGGCGAAAAGATCCGCATATCGGTGGTCGCGACCGGAATCGACGCGGGCGAAATGAACCAGATTCGCCCGACCCCGGTTTCACGGCCGCAACCGCGGCCCGTGGCCGTCCCGGAACCCGTGGCCGTTCACGAGCCCGCGGCGGCATCCATCATGGCGGAACCCGCCATGGCCGGCGCGGTGGAGGCCCCCTTGCCCAATCCGGCAATGCCTGAACCCGCCATGGCGGAAGTCGCCGAAGCCACCGCGCCGAATGCGGCCATGCTGGCCCTGATGGATGCGCCGGCCGAGGCGGCGCCACCCATGCGCGAACCCGCGCTTGCAGTGGAAGACCGGTATATCCCGCCGGCGCCGGTCTACCCCGAACAGCAGAGCCATCCCGAACCCTTCGCGGCGGCGGCCCTGGCGAACGGGCCCGTACCGGACACCGAGCCAAAACGCCGCCGGCCCGGCCTGCTGGAATTGATGGCCGAGGTCGCGGGCGTGGCATCCGGCGAGCGTCGGCGGGAGCGGGTCGAACCCGTGGCGGGACCGATCGCAACAAAGGGCGAGGCCAGACCCGTCCAGCCGTCCACCGCGAGCCAGCCGGCGCTGGGCGAACTGGACCCCGCTCCACGCCCGGGCCCGACGGAAGCCGAGGGTGAAATGCTCGATATCCCCGCCTTCCTGCGCCGCCAGGCGAACTGAACAAAGTTAACCAGGCTTTAACGGCCGGTCGTCCTTAACGGGGTGGCCGGTCTTTTCTTTTTTCAGATCTTGCCTGAATATTCTTTAAATAACTGATTTCAATGACATTTTCATGCCACTCTCTGGCCATGAAATGCGTAACATTTCGACACAAAGAGTGATTTGTGGCGTGACCCCCAATGGGCGATTATCGAGGCATGGAAAAAGCCATTTTGGGGCTGACGCGCTGGACCGCCATATTTCAGGACCGGACGCGGAGGCAGGATAAAACAAAGAGAATGAAAAAATGAGAGTCTCCTACGATACCGAGCTTGGTGGCAGTTCTACCTCTATATCGACGAGGTTTCGCCAGCAGACGCTTAAGAACTCCATTTACTGTAGCGGAACGGGCCTGCATGGCGGCGCCAAGGTTTCGATGTCCCTGCATCCGGCCGCGCCGGATACCGGCATTGTTTTCCGTCGGTCCGATATCGATGGCGACGATGCCGTCATTCCTGCCCGCCACGACCTGGTTAGCGATACGCGCCTCTGCACCACATTGAGCAACGACGCCGGCGTTTCGGTTTCGACCGTGGAGCATCTGATGGCGGCGCTCGCGGGCTGTGGACTGGACAATGTAATTATCGAGATCAATGGGCCGGAACTTCCCATAATGGACGGCAGCGCCGAACCTTTCGTATTTTTGATCGATTGCGCCGGTGTCGTGGCCCAGGCCACGCCGCGCCGCGCGATTCGCGTGTGCAAGACGGTCAGCGTCGAAGACGGCGATTCGGTTGCGCGCATCGAGCCCTGGATGGGCAGCAGCATCAATATCGAGTTGGATTTCGAAACCGCGGTGATCGGCCGCCAATCGATTTTCGTCGACATGCTGGCCGACAGTTTCCGCGAAAAGTTGAGCCGCGCACGGACCTTCGGGTTCCTGCATGAGGTCGAGGCGCTGCAGGCGGCCGGTCTGGCGCGCGGCGGTTCGATGGAGAACGCCGTGGTGATCAGTGGCGATACGGTACTGAACGAAGGCGGCCTGCGCTTCGACGACGAATGTGCGCGGCACAAGGCCCTGGATTGCGTCGGCGATCTTTATCTGGCGGGCGCGACCATTATCGGCCATTTCCACGGTGTTCGCCCCGGCCACGCCATCAACAACAAGTTGCTGCGTAAGCTGATGGCCGACGATTCGGCCTGGGAACTGGTCGAGATGGACGAGATCGAGAACGAGATTGCAGAGGTGAACGCCCGTGGGGAGCTGGTGCGCGCGTAATCGGCCCGCGTCACCTTGGCGCTTGGGCGCTGGGTTAATAAAGTGTATATATACGGCGCGAGGAAAAAATCGCGCCGTATATAATTCATAAATTGCCAGGTTGCGTATGAAACGACTGACATCATATTTACCGAAGGTTTTCGGCTGCATCGCCGCTGTGATGCTGCTTGCCGCGCCCCTGGCGCTGGGCGGTTGCGCCGGTGACGATGAGGATACGGCATATGTCGATCGCCCGGTGGAAGACATCTATAACGAAGCCATGAATTATATGTCGGCCGGCAGATATTCATCGGCCGCCAAGTCGTTCGACGAGGTCGAACGCCAGCACCCCTACTCCAAATGGGCCACCAAGGCGCAGATCATGGCCGGGTACGCCTATTACATGGAGGGCAAATACGACGATGCGATTGTCGCGCTGGACCGTTTCATCGACCTGCATCCAGGCCATAAGGACACGGCCTATGCCTGGTATCTCAAGGGCCTGAGCTATTACGAACAGATTTCCGACGTGTCGCGCGATCAGCGCATGACCGAGGGCGCGCTGGACGCGTTCGATAATCTGGTGCGGCGCTTCCCGGACAGCGACTATGCCCGCGATGCGCGCCTGAAAGTCGATCTGGCTCACGACCATCTGGCCGGCAAAGACATGAATGTCGGCCGCTATTACCTGCGGGCCGGCCATTATCTGGCGGCGATCGGGCGTTTTCGCCGAGTCGTCGATAAATGGGGCACCAGCACCCATGTGCCCGAGGCCCTGCACCGCCTGACCGAGGCCTATCTGGCGCTCGGCGTCGTGGAAGAGGCGCGCTATACGGCGGCAGTGCTGCGGCATAACTTCCCTGACAGCGAATGGTACCAGGACAGCTGGGCGCTGCTGGAATTCCAGGACGTGCTGACCGCCGAAGAACGTGGCCTGACGGAAACTGTTGAAGAACAGGGTCAGCCCCAGGCGGCCGCGGAACAGGACCTGACCCAGACAGCCGGTGTTCCCAGCGAGACCGCGGAAGAAACCAACTAGAGCAATATCCGATCGAACCGGTTCGGTTCAATTCTATCGGATGATGATCTAATATCGAATCCCGTCGATAATTACACATTTAGCCAAGTACCCTTGACCGCTCGCGGCGTTTTGCTACGCTTGCGATGAGCAGCATCATGGCGCGAACCGCGCCTGACGAACGAGCAAGGAAACCCGGTTAAATGTGCGACTATCGACGAGCCTGGGTATAACCCCGCCATGCTGACGGCCCTGTCCATTCGGGACGTCGTTCTGATTGACCGGCTCGACCTCTCATTCGAAAAAGGCCTTAGCGTGCTGACCGGCGAGACCGGCGCGGGCAAATCCATATTGCTGGATTCGCTGGGGCTGGCGCTGGGCGCGCGAGCCGAGAGCGGACTGGTGCGGCACGGGGCCGAGCGCGCCGTGGTCACCGCCATGTTCGAAATCGCACCGAATCACCCGGCCCACGCGCTGCTGAGCGAACAGGGGCTGGACGACCCCGGCGGCGAACTGGTGCTTCGCCGGACGCTGGGCGCCGACGGGCGCAGCCGCGCCTATGTCAACGACCAGCCGGCCAGCGTCGGCCTGTTGCGCCAGATCGGCGAAACACTGATCGAAATCCAGGGCCAGTTCGAACCGCGCGGCTTGATCGACCCGGCAACGCACCGTGCCCTGCTGGACCGCTATGGCGGGTTGGACGGCGAGGCGGCCGTGGTTCGCGAGGCTCATCGAGCCTGGCGCAAGGCAGCCAGGGCGACACAGGAAGCCGCCGATTTCGCGGATGAGGCGACGCGGGACCGGGAGTTCCTGGAACATGCGATGGAGGAACTTGCGCAGTTGGACCCACGGCCGGGCGAGGAAGAGAAACTGTCCGAGCAACGCACCCGTCTGATGCATTCCGAGCAGCTGGTCGAGGCGCTGAACGCGGCGTCCGCGGAACTGACCGGCGCGAACAATGTCGAGGATGCCCTGAGCGCCGCGCAGCGCCACCTGTCGCGCGTGGCCGACAAGGCGGGCGGCGCGCTGAACGTGGCGGTGACTGCGCTGGAGCGCGCGGCGCTGGAGACCACCGAGGCGATCCGCGAAATCGAAACCGCGGGCACGGCGATCGATCCGGAACAGGGCGGCGTGGAGGCCGTCGAGGAACGCCTGTTCACGCTGCGCGCGGTCGCCCGCAAGCATGGGGTCGAGGTCGACGATCTTGCCGCGCTACGCCTGCGCATGGGCGAAAAACTGGCGCTGGCCCAGGATCGCAGCGGCGCCGTCGAACGGCTGAAACAGGCGGAACACAAGGCGCGGGCCGACTATCTGGACAAGGCGGCGAAGCTGGCGGCGACGCGCAAGGAAACAGCAGCCAGGCTGGACGGCGCGGTCAACATGGAACTGCCCCCCCTGAAGCTGGACAAGGCGCGTTTCGTTACCTCGGTTGAGGCGCGGGAGGAAGCCGACTGGACAGCCGACGGCATCGACAGAGTCGCCTTTCTGATTTCCACCAATCCCGGCGCGCCGGAAGGGCCGCTGGGCAAGGTTGCGTCGGGCGGCGAGCTGTCGCGCATCATGCTGGCGCTGAAAGTGGCGGCGGCGGAACCCGGTGACGTGCCGACCCTGATCTTCGACGAGGTCGACGCCAATGTCGGCGGCGCCACGGCGGATGCGGTGGGCGAGAGGCTGGCGCGGCTGGCCGGCGGGTTGCAGGTGCTGGTGGTTACTCATTCGCCGCAGGTGGCGGCGCGTGGCCACGACCATATGCGGGTCGAAAAGGACGCCAATGGCGGCGACGATACGGTCACGCGGGTAAACCGGCTGAGCGAGGACGAGCGGCGCGAGGAAGTTGCGCGGATGCTGTCGGGCGCCGCTATCACCGAGGAAGCCCGGGCCCAGGCGGCGCGGCTGATTACCGAGGCCAGAACGTGATGGCGGAGGATACGCCTGACATCCCGGTGGAGGATCTTACCAGCGCCCAGGCAAAGTGGGAACTGACGCGGCTGGCCACCGAAGTCAAACATCACGACGATCTTTATTACCAGCGCTCCGATCCAGAAGTCAGCGATGCCGATTACGACGCGCTGAAGCAGCGCAACATGGCAATCGAGGCGCGGTTTCCCGACCTGATGCTGCCCGACAGCCCGTCCAGGCGCGTCGGCGCGGCGCCGACCGCCGGGTTCGCCAAGGTGCGCCATGCCGCGCCAATGCTGTCGCTGGACAACGCCTTCGACGCGGATGACGTTCGTGACTTTTTCGAAAGCGTGCGCCGCTTCATGAAGGAATTGAAGGACGACCCGTCAATTCCCATTGAGGCGGTGGCCGAGCCGAAAATCGACGGGCTGTCGGCGACGCTGCGCTACGAGGGCGGCGAATTCATCCAGGGCGCGACCCGCGGCGACGGAACCGAGGGCGA
>JADFVY010000325.1 GCA_015222795.1 Pseudomonadota bacterium
CAGGCCGACGCTAACGGCCCTGCTGGAAACCGACCCGGACGAGGACGTGCGGGCGCAGGCCGCCTGGGCGCTGGGACAAATGGGCGTATCGGCCGAACCCGCCGCCGACGCCTTGCTTGCGGCGCTGAACGACCCGGAAGACATGGTTCAACTGGAAGCCTACGAGGCGCTGAAAAGCCTTTTGGAGGCCAAGGGCGAGGATTTCAAGGGCATCTCGGAGGCGCTGGACAATCACAAACTCCACGAGGGCAACTGCGGCCATCACGGCGTGGAAAGCGCGGAGGGAGAAGAGACCAGGCAGGAGTATCTGGACGATCTGGCGGGGCAACCGCACGGCTAGAGCTTTTCAAGATCGTCTGGATTCGCGCTTTCGGCATCGAGCGACCTCCTACTTCGAGACGGGCCCTTGGCCCTCCTCAGCATGAGGGCATATATATTGGACCCTCATGCCGGAGAGGGCATAAATGTTAAACCCTCATGCTGAGGAGGCGCGAAGCGCCGTCTCGAAGTAGGAGGTCGCTCGATACCGGAGCCGAGCGACCTTGGAAAACTCTAACGGCCCCGCCCTCACAAATTCTCGATCTCCACCGGCTCGATCGCGTCGGCCGGGGTAAAGCCGAATACCGTTCCGTAGAAATACAGTTCGCCTTCCAGGGCGCGTTTGATGTTTTCGGCCTTGCCGAAGCCGTGGCCCTCGCCCGCGAAGGGGACGTAGGCGACGGGGATGCCCTTGGCGCGCAGGGCCGCCACCATGGCCTCGGCCTGGTTCGGCGGCACCACCTTGTCGTCCAGCCCCTGAAAGAAGATCACCGGGCAATCCAGCCGGCCGGTATGGTTGATCGGCGAGCGGTCGCGCCACAGGGCCTCGGCCTCGGGCAGCGGGCCGACCATGCGGTCGACATAGCGGCTTTCGAATTTGTGGGTGTCGTTGGCCAGCGCCATCAGATCGCCGATGCCGTAATGGCTGGCCCCGGCCTTGAAGACATCGTGGAAGGTCAGCGCCGCCAACACCGTATAGCCCCCGGCGCTGCCGCCCGATATCAACAGGCGCTCGCCATCGACCCGGCCCCGGTCGGCAAGCCAGCGCGCGCCGGCGACACAATCCTCGACATCCGCCACGCCCCATTGCCCGTTCAGTTTCCGGCGGTATTGCGTACCAAAGCCGGTGGAACCGCGGTAGTTCACATCCAGATAGGCAAAACCCCGGCTGGTCCAATATTGTATCTTCAGATTGAGCCCGCGCCGCGCCTGCGAGGTAGGCCCGCCATGCCCCTTGACGATCAGCGGCGGCAATTCCCCGTCCGGCGCCGCGAAATCCCGGTTCGCCGGCATATAGAGGAAGCCATGCGCGGTATCGCCGCCGCCGGTGGGGAAACTTACGGCCTCGGGCGCCGACAGGTAGCCCGGATCGACGGCGACCGCCGAGGACTGCTTGATCACCTCGTGGCTATCGGCGCCGGCGTTATAAAGCACGACCGACGAAGGCTCGCGGTCGCCGGCGGCGACGAAGGCCACCCGCCCTCCGCCCGCCCTGATACCATAATAATCCGCGAAGGGCAGGTCGATCGGCTGCAAGGCGCCGGCGCCGGCCGCCAAACGATGCAACCGCCACTCGCCTTGCTCGGCCACCGCCATGACGATATCGCCGTCGCCCGTGAACCCGTATGTCGCCATCCCGAACTGCCAGAAACCCTGGCCGCACTCGGCCTCCATCGGGCAGAGCGCCTCGGCCTCCCCTCCCCTGCCCGTCCAGCGGTAGAGATTCCACCAGCCGGTCCGGTCGGATACGAAATGCAATTGGCCATCCGGCGACCATTCGGGCTGAAAAATCGACTCCGACGGCCCGCCGGCGACGCGACGCGCATTGCCCAGCCGCGAATCCCCGCCCAGATCGGCGACCCACAGCTCGGTCCCGTCCCAGGGCATGTTTGGATGATCCCAGCAGATCCAGGCCAGTTGGCTGCCGTCGGGCGACAGGCGCGGCGCACCATAGAAATCACGCCCGCGATGCAGCTTGACATGCCCGCCATCGAAGGTAACCAGGACCAGCAGGTTTTCCGGCTCACCCACCGGGCCGTGATCCTCGCATACGCAGACCAGCCGCTTGCGCCCGGCGTCCACGGTAAAATCCGCATGGCGGGTCTTGCCCTCGGGCGTCAACGGCCGGGGCGCGTGGCCCGGCTCGGCCATCCAGACGCGCTGGTCGGCATTACTGGTGAACCAGATGACACCGTCGCGCACCGCAAACGAGCCGCCGCCATATTCATGAACGCGGCTGCGCAGGCTGAATCCGCTCGGAAGGGCCTCGCCAGGCACACCATCGGCGGCGCGTTGCATGATCGCGATCCGGCCACCCTCCGCCGGGCGTTGCTCCAGCCAGTAGACATTTTCGCCATCCAGTTCCATCTGGGCAAAGCCGATACTGCCGCCGGTGATCAGATCGGCGGTAATGGGCGATTTCCAGGCGCCGTAGGGGGCTGTTGTTGGGCTGGTCAAAGGGCGCCTCCAAGTAAAAATATGCGGCCGATTCGACCGGGCGGAACATATCACATTTACGCAACCCGCAAGCGCCGGCCATTGACGGACGCGGATTTCAGGGAGATGGTGGAGCGAGCAAGCTTAATGGAGGTTCCCATGACGATACGGCTAATGACCGCGGGTCTTGCTGGTCTGCTGATGGCGACCATTCCCCTGTCGGGCGCTTCCGCCGCGCCACAAATCCTGGCCCTTCTGGAAACCAACGGCCCGGCGCCGTTGCTCTGCGAGGGCGGAAAATGTTCGGCCGAGTTCAGCGGGTTTTGCCTGCAAAGGGAACGCCCGGATCCCAAGCCCGGTGTCCGGTATCGTGCCGAGGGCGGCGATCTTACGCTGGTCATGACCGACGCTTCGGGGGTGACGACAAGGCTACCCGGCGGCGATTACCTGGAAATCACGACGCGGCGCAGCTACACAGCCGTCGAGATCAGCCTGCCCCAATCCGTGATCGACGATCTGGGCGCGGTATCGGTTGCGCTGGAGATCGGCGAGCGCGTGGCACTGGTGCCGACGACCATCGTCGGCGATAGCGACCCGCAAACCGTAGCCGACATCGCGCTGGCCCTGGGGCCGCAACGCGCGCTGGGCCAGAAAATCATGCGACAATCCGCGGCCGAGGCTGGGGCGGTCACGCTGACCAGCAAGATGATCAACGCGCTGCCGCCGGGCCGCACGGACGATGAAACCAGAAATGGATTGTGGGACCGGGCCATTGCACCGAATGCCGCGGCTTTTCCCAGGGAAAGCGTTTCCCGGGCGTCTTCGCTCTATCGGCGGTGTCTGGGCAAGGTCGAGGAGGGCACATTCTTCAACATGCGCGACTGCCTTGAAATCGGCCACGACGCGCTGATGCTGGACCTGAACGTAAAATACTGGGAGGCCGGACCCGAAAGCTGACCGCGAACCCGGCCCCCGTCAATATTTCTTAAGAGCGCCGCAAGCTGCGTGCGACCTTGCCGCCCAGGCGGCAGGCGCCTTGCACTGCTTCATAAATTGCGCTGGAGATAAACTCACCGGGGACCGTGGCAACCGCGCCAACCGGGCCAATCGAGGAC
>JADFVY010000326.1 GCA_015222795.1 Pseudomonadota bacterium
CCTCCGCCTCCGCCTCGCCGGCCGGTTCCTTGCCACGCTTGGCGAAGCGGGTATAGCCAAGGGCGAGCGCGATCAGGATTAATCCCAGGAAAAACAAAGAAATAACCCGATAGATGCCGCCAATTTCGCTCATGTCGAACAGGAAAACCTTGCTTATCGAGATCAACAACACGGCGATGGACGCACTGCGCACGGCCTTGCTATCGCGCCAGATACCGAGCGCCAGAAGAACGGCGCCATAGAGCAGCCAAACCCCGGAATAGGTGTACCATTCCGCATCCGTCGTCCAGCCCCGCGAAAGCCAACTGCCATGGAAGGCGTGGCGCACTTCCAGGGAAATCCAGACGAACGCCAAAACGAGCGCGCTGAGGCCCGCGATGACCGGCCCCGAGGGATGGTTCTGCCTGGTGGTTTCCACATGGAAGATTATCGCGAAAACAGCCGGGACCGCATAGGCCAGCAGCAACAGGTTGAATATCCAGTACGACCCCACCGCGCCGCCGAACAGCAACGGGTTGAGCGCGATCAGATGCACCGTGACAATGTGCCCGCCCGACAACAGCGCCAGGATCTGCCAGCCCCAGACCGCGACCACGCGCGGCTTTTCGGCGCGGCACTGATACAGCAGCGCCAGCGATATGGACAGCCAGGCGATGGTCCGCAGGCTGGCCTCCAGCAAGCTGTCGCCGGGCTGGAACTCGCCCTGTTGCACGAGATCGGCGATCTCCATGGTGGCGAACAGGGTCAGGAATACCAGCGCGCCGGATTCCAGCATCAGCACCAGCGCGTCGTCGGCCCGGCGGCGGAACAGGCGCGACGCCACGTAGAAGGCGATCGTCGGAATACCATAGCCATAGAACATCCAGTTCAGCCCCGGCATGGCGGTGAGCCCGTAGTTGAAGATTTCGGGATTGAGCACCAGCCGGCCCAGAATGATCACCGCCAGTAGCATGGCGACGGCGCGCAAGGGGCCGACCCGGGTGCGCTCGTGAATCCAGCCGATGGCCGGCAGTTGCAGCGCCAGGGCGACGGTCAGCCAGGCATTCTCCAGCGACATCGCCATGGCCAGCGACAGCGAGGCCACGACACCGACCGCATAGGCGGCCAGCGCGCCCTCCATGCCCGGCCGGCCGCGCTGACGGGCGACCATCATGGTTGCGCCCAGGCAGAGCGCGCCCAGCAACAGCCCAAACACCGCCCAGGTCAGATCGACCTCGAAACCCTTGATGCGACCGTAGGCTATGGCCAGGGTGACGACCGGCACGCCCGCCGACAGGCCGGCCCACAGACCCGGCCGCGCGGCGCCCTGTAGCAGCCCGAAACCGGCGACACCGAACAGGCCAGCGTAGCTGATCGCCGTCAGCACATAGGGCACGAGGCCTGGTGGCAGGGTATCCATGACGTCGATTTCGCCGGGCCAGAACGGCAGGTCCCAGGACAGAAGGACCAGCCCCACCATGACCGCGGCGCCGATGGAAAGCGCATCGAAAGTCACGTCGCGCCGCCCGGCAAACATCAGAAAAGCAGCCAGCAGCCCCGCCCAGGCAACCGACCCCCAGGCAAAATTGTCCGCCCATGTAAGCAATAGCGCCAGCACCAGCATCAGCGCCGACGCTGTCCAGGCCAGGACCGCCGGCAACGGGATCGTGCTGAACATCGTCTTTATGGTGAAGGGTGCGTTATGGGCCCGCAGGCCGGCCGGCACATAGATGAACAGGGCCGCCGTCGCGGTCAGGTATGCGCCGATGATCGGCGCGCCCAGTTCGACCGCGGGCTGCTCAACCAACCACAACAACGGCCAGCCCGCCGCGCCAGCCAACGTACCCCAGGCCAGCCAACCCCAACCCTTGTAGCGCAACACCCCAAGCGCCGCGCCGTTGACCACAAACACATAGGGAAACAGTCCGTACGCCGAGGGATGTCCGGTCTGCACCAGGATTGGCACCAGGAACCCGCCCAGGATGCCCAACGCCGCCACAAATGGCCCGTGCAGGATCGATAGCAGCATCGCCAGCCCCCAGACCACGAACAGCGCACCGAAAGCCACCATGGGGGGTAGCAGATCATAGAGCCCGTAAGCGGCGTAGATGCTGACGAACAGGGCAGACACACCAGCGCCCGTCAGCGCCGGCGGAACCTGGGGCGGGGCAACGACACCAACGGCCTGCGCTATCGGATGGCGCCGCAAGAATTCGCCGGCGGCGATCAGGATAAGGCCCCCCACCACGCCAAGAACGCAACGCACCATCGGCCCCAGCCAGCCCATCTCTATGGAATAACGCACCATGAAGACGGCCGAGAGCGCCATCGCAATGCCACCAAGCCAGACAAACCAGCGGCGAAAAAGCTTCTCTTCCAGATTTTCGTGGGTCTTCGCCAGTTCCTTTTCCCTGAAAGGGCCGGTCGCGGGCGGACGGCCCGCCGGCGCGCGTGGCGGTTTGGCGGGTGGTTCGGGCATCCGGGGTTTTTCCGCCACGGGCTCTTTCGGCGCGGGTTCTTCCGGCGCGGGCTCTTTCGGCGATTCCGCGACTGTTCGTTCCGGTGGGGCTGTTCTTTCGGGGACTGCCGGCGTCGATTGCGGTTCATCCGGTTTTGCTGCTTCAGGGGCAGCTTCAGGCGACTCGCGCAACTGCGCAAGCTGTGTCTGCATCTCTCGCAATATACGGTGCAGGCGCGTTATCTCGTAGCTAAGGTTCGAGGATTTCACCAGCGCGACAATGGCAAGAATCGGGGCAACCAGCAGCAGCACCCCGATAGTCCACAAAAACGAATCCAGCCCATACATTACAATGTCCCTTCCAAATCCCGCGCAGTAATGGCACAGCCCTGCATGATTTGCTGCGTAAAGATGAAAATCAAAGCAATTAGCATTTCCGCTATCCACCTATTTTCGGCCGTTGACCGGCGCCGGCGTCAAAAACTCTTTATCTCCTGTTGGCCTGTTTCTTCGGAATCTGGTAATGCTCTGATACTCTTTATCGGCAAACGGCAGGGAATGGCATGCTGGCCTTCGACAGACAGGAATATCTCGACAGAATCGAGAACGTAAAGCTTCGGATGATGCAGTTCGGGCTCGACGTCCTGATCGTCAGCGACCCCGCCAACATGAACTATCTGACCGGCTATGACGGCTGGTCCTTCTATACCCCGCAGGCCGTGGTGGTCGCGCTGGCCCAGGACGAACCCCTGTGCGTCGTGCGCGGCATCGACCTGAACGGAGCAAAAGTCACCACCTTCCTGGAAGAAGCCAACCTGATCGGCTATCCGGACGACTACGTCCAGACCAAGCGCAAGCATCCGATGGACTTTCTGGCCGAGGTGCTGGAGGCGCGCGGCCTGGGCCGCGGCAATATCGGGCTGGAAATGGATTCCTACTATTTCACGGCCGCCAGCGCCGAAGCGCTATATCAGCAACTCGGCAACGCCACCTTCAAGAACGCCGACACGCTGGTGAACTGGATTCGCGCGATCAAGTCGCCGGCCGAGCTGGACTATATGCGCCAGGCGGCGCGCATCCTGGAAAATGTCATGACGGTGGGCATCGATGCCGTGGAACCCGGCGTGCGCCAATGCGATGCGGCGGCGAAAATTCTGGCGGCGCAAGCCTCCGGCACGCCGGAGTTCGGCGGCGATTACACCTCGATCGTGCCCATGCTGCCGACCGGGATCGGGACCTCGACCCCGCATCTGACCTGGTCGGACAAACCCTTCGTCAAGGGCGAGGCGACGATCCTGGAGCTGGCCGGCTGCCGGCGGCGCTATCACTGCCCACAGGCGCGAACGGTATTCCTCGGCAAGCCGCCGCAAAAACTTGTCGACGCCGCCAAGGTGGTGGTCGAGGGGCTGAACACGGTCATCAACGTGGCGGCGCCCGGCCTGACCTGCGAAGAGGTCGAGGGCGTGTGGCGCGGCGTAATCGCAAAGGCCGGCATCAAGAAGGACTCACGAATGGGCTATTCCGTGGGCCTGAACTATCCGCCCGACTGGGGCGAGCATACGATCAGCCTGCGGCCCGGCGACAAGACGGTGCTGCAACCCGACATGACGATTCACCTGATGCCCGGCATCTGGGAGGATGACTGGGGCATCGAGATCAGCGAATGCATTCACCTGACCGAAAACGGCGCCGTGGCCCTGGCAAACACCCCGCGCGAGCTGATCGTCAAGGATTGAATGCTCGGAAAGGGCAATAGTTAGTTTCGATTCCGGAATAAACACCTGACATTCAAGTAGTTTTTGAACCCGCCCTGCGGCGCCTCCTGGTGGAGTGAATCTAGTGGGGTGAATCTAGTGGAGTGAATCTAACGGATGGTACCCGCGGTGCGGCTTTGCAAGCCCACCGGCCGCGTTGCGCGCCACTTGCGATGCCCGGCATCGCGGCGCGACACGCGCCTTGCCGGATGAACTTGTAAAGCCGTCCCATGGGTA
>JADFVY010000327.1 GCA_015222795.1 Pseudomonadota bacterium
CGGCATCGCCCCGCGGACCGCGCCTTGCATTCGACTCGGCGAACGCCAATGAAAACAGCAACATATTTCGGGCCAGACTCTAAACAAGGGGGAGTTCATGGGACGGGTTTTGTATTCGGTTGGTTCCCTGGTTTTGCTGGGGCTGATTCTGGGTGGATGCCAGGCCGAGAAGCCGCCGCCGGCGGAGCCGGTCAAGATCAACCCTTATGCCATGGCGTCGGCGGATGCGGCCTATAAGCGGGGCGAGTACGAGGTGGCCTACCGGAAATATCTGCCGCTGGCCGAGGCCGGCATGGTCCGGGCGCGGGTTCGGCTGGGGACCATTCTCCATGACGGGCTGGGTGTCCCGGCCGATCATGCCCAGGCCGCGTACTGGTGGCGGCTGGCCGCCGAACAGGGCAATGCCAGCGCCGGCACCAGCCTGGGTTTCCTCTATACGCTGGGCGAGGGTGTCGAGGAGGACCATGCCGAGGCCGTCCGCTGGTATCTGATGGCCGCGAAACTGGGCGACGATCACGGACAATTCAACCTGGGCAACGCCTACCGCAATGGGCGGGGTGTCGAACAGGACCAGGCCGAGGCCGCGCTGTGGTATCGCCTGGCCGCCGGCCAGAGCTATGCGGCGGCCCAGTATAATCTGGGCATCATGCATGCTGCCGGCGAAGGGGTCGAACGGAACCTGGACGAGGCGGTGAACTGGTACCGGCTGGCGGCGGAACAGGGATACGCGCCGGCGCTGAACAATCTCGGCTGGTTGTATTGGGATGGCGAGGAAGAAATCCGCGACCCGGTGAAGGCGCTGGCCCTGCTTGCGATCGGCGCCGAACGGGGCAGCGAGAACGCCGCGATCAACAGGGCCAACATCGCCGGCGAAATGACGCCCGAACAGATCGCCGAGGCGCGATTGGTGGCAAGGGAATGGCGGGCCAGGATCGCCGCCTGGGAAGATGTCAGGCAGTGAGCGGAGTGTCGTTTACTCAGCGGCCAGACTGTTTATGAAACCGTTCATGGCGGCCTGGGCGTTGGCGCGGGCGCGCTGGTTGACGTAGAGACGGCACTCGCCGGCATGGAGATCGCGCAAGGTGTCGATGCGCATGGCGCGGCGGCGGAAGAAGCGTGGCAGGGCGCGGGCGTCCTGAAGGTCGCGGTAAAGCCGGCGGCAGAGCACGCGGGTGACGGCCGGGTTTTCCGGGTCGATCTCGGCCATTGTCACGGCGTCGCGGCTGTCGGGGAAGGTCCAGGCCAGCAGGACACGGATGTCGCGCCGGTAGCGGGCCGCAAAACGGCGGCGGCGCTCGCGCCGGTATTCGCGGCTGGCCGCCGCCAGTTCCTTGCATACGCGGTCGATTCCGGTGGAATTGCTGTTCTGTTCGATGGCGGGGCCTCCCTGGCGATGTGACTCTTGCGCCGGGAGTATACGCGAAATACGTATATTTATTAAGCGATCTTCTAAACCCCCATGATTTCTCCGGCGGTGAGGATCCGGTAGACCGCCTTGATTTGCGACGCATCGATGGCGATGTCGTCGCGGGGCGGGTTGAACTGTGCCAGTTGCACGCGGTCGGCCGAGCGGCGCACCAGCCGTTTGACATAGCAAGGACCGGGCGCGCCATGTTCGCCGTGGAGTTCCACGATGACATCGTTGCCGGGCTGCGGCGGACGGCCGGGATGGACGAAGACCAGATCGCCATGATCGAACCGGGGCGACATGGAATCGCCGATGACATAGACCCCGAAGGCGCTGCCGATGCGGCTCAACATCGGCGGCCTGCGCACGTAATCGACGACCGTGCCGTTAAAACTGAAATCACCCGCGGATCCTCCCACAGCCACGCCGTATACCGGCAAATCCCTTGGGAAAGCGTTGTTTCCCGGTAGTTCGGCCGCCCGCGCGGGTTCGACCTCGCCCGGCCCCCTCAATGTTGGCGCCACCCCGGCATCGGCCCCGACGCCGGCCACCGTTATGCCGGCCGCCGTTATGCCTGCCAGGGCCAGCACCTCGTCGCGCGCGATCGGCGGCTCACCCAGCCCGGTCAGAACGTCGGCGACGCTGGCCACCAGCGGCAGGGGCAACCATTGTTTGCCGTACATCGCCGGATTCTCGTAACGCTGATAGCTGGACGCACCCTTGTAGCCGCAGGCGCGCGCCAGCCTGTCCATCGACAGCCCGGCGCGTTCGCGCAGGGTTTTCAATGTCTCGGTTACCGGCGGTTCTTTCGTTTCAGCCATACAGTCTTCCCGCATGATGGACGTATATGAATTTCACGTTTGACAGCCATACGTATCATGCGTATAAGTTCCCCGCAACCAGAACAAAAAGGGAACGCTTCATGCAGAAAACCATACCGCGCAGGGTTGAGTCAAGGGGGCGGGCATGAAGCCGGTTCTGACGCCCCAATTGCTGGACGATCTTTATGGTTGGCTGGTCGCCCGCGCGGCGGACGGGCGGCATTGTCCCGGAAACGGGGAAATCGCCAAACGCTATCGGTTCGCCAGCATCGCCACCGCCACCAAGGCCATCGGCCGGCTGGAGCAACAGGGGCGCATCGCGGTCCGGCGGGGCGCGACCGCGCGCCAGGCGACGATCACCGCCACCGGCGACAGCACTGCCCCGCTGCGCCAGGCCATCCGACCGGCGCGAAAGCGGCCCCGGCCGAAAACCGGCCCCGTGGTTATGCCGCCCACGGCGCGTGTCATTGGCGCGGCGGGACGGCAATGCCAGTGGATCGAGGGCGATCCCGGCGGCGACGATTCCTGTAAATGCCTGCGCGTAACAATACGGGGGTCGAACTGGTGCCCGGCGCACCGCGCGCGCGTTTACCTGCCACCCGAGATCGCCGAGCTACGCTTCGGCCCGCTGCCGGGCCTGTTGGCGAGGAGGACCGCGCCATGAGCGGCAGTCGGGAAACACGGCGGCTGCTGCGCTTGCGCGGCTGGGGCCGGGACGGGGGCATCCACGGCCGTATCGTGAATCGCAAGACGCCCGTGGCCGGGAAAAAAGCCGGAACGGACTGTATCGCGGGCATGCGCCGGGCCGCCGCCCTGTATCTGACCAGCCGCGAATGCGTGGCGCGCGATGTGGCCTTCCTGTTGCTGCCGCGCGAAGCGGATGAGGCCTGCGCGGGCGACCTGATGATCTTCACCCGCGGGGCGGTGTTCATGGTCGGTTTCGCGATGGCGAAACGGCGGCCCGGCCCGGCGTTGGCGCGCACGGCCGGGCGGATCCGCGACCTCGGTCAATCCTGCCGCATCATCCACGCCGAAACCCCGGCCCACGCGGTCGAACAACTGGCGCGGCTGCTCGACGAGGGCTGACGGCGGGCCGGCAAAGGAGGGCTGACCATAATGACACAGAGGTTCGGGAAGCGCCCCTTCGACGCCCTGCCGCCCGTAAGGGCAATAGTGATGAGGAGATGGGGGGATGAAGGGAGATGAGGGGAGAAAATCCAATATCGGCGATTCTCCCCTCATCTCCTCTCTTATCCCCATATCTCCCATATTTTTAAGCCCTTACGGGCGGCTGGACGTCGGAGGGGGAGTTTCCCGGGCCCTCCCTGCCCCTGTTTTCAACACTGTAAACATTCGAATATCAGGAGTCTTCATGAGGCATTTTTCGCATTTGCAGCGTGTTATCCGGGCCGGGCTGGCCGGCGGGGACATGGTGGGGCCGCTGGTGGAATTGCGGTTGGCGCTGGAGGCCGAGGCGCGGGAGACGCGCGCGGCGGACGCGCGCGAGGCGGTGCTGTGGCTGGCCAACCAGATCCGCGTGGCGAAGGGCGGGCGGCGTGAGGACGGGACTGTAGACGGGCCCACGGCCGAGACAGAGGCCAAGGCGCGGCTGTCGATCGACCCGGTCGCGGCGTTGCACCGGCGCGGGCGGATCGGCGATGCGGAGCTTGAGGCGATAGGGCGCATCCGGCGCTGCTGGACGGCGCTGGGGTCGGGGCTGGAACTGCGGGCCAGCCGCTATGACGGCGGGGTCCGCGAGGCGGGAAAACGCGCGGTGCGCGACCCGGCCGACCGCATGCCCGACTGGCTGTGGCTGGAAGTCCGCCACGTCTTCATGCCTTGGGCCACGGCACAGAAGGAGCCAGTGCGTCTGGCCACGCGGCGCCTGGAGTTCAGCCGCTACGAGCTGGTCTGGCGCATCGTCATGGACGCCACCCCGACCCGCCGCCTGGAACGCCAGCAACGGGTCCGCGGCGGCAAGCTGGCCGGGGCGTTCGCCGAGGCCGTGGCGGAGTATGCGGCGCTATACACCAAGGCGCGCGAGGCGGGGAAGCTGAGGGTCGGGCCGGAATAGGGAGGCAGGAAGGCGGCCTTCCCGTTCCGTGAGTTTCCGGCGCGGGATATTCATTGCGCGGCCGGAACTTGTTCCCGCTTGACTTTGATGGGCTGTTTGTCGGATAGAATTGATTAACCATGTCACTCGGATTCAGAGATCAAAAAGAAGCGAGCCGCCGCAAGTGGCGTCTGTTCAGGCTGCTGCTTTCAATGGCGGTGTTTCTGACGCTTGGCGTTTTCTCGTACAAGGCCGGCACGCTGCTCGCCAATCGCGAGGTTGTGACCCTGTCGGGCAGGGTCGATAGCCAGGCCGCCACGATTGCCGCGCTGCGCGACGAGAATGCGATTCTGACCCGGCAGGCCGAGGCGGCAGGGCAGACCGAAGCCGAATGGCGGGAGCGCTATGAGGCGGAGGTGCCGACCGGCAAGGCGCTCGAGCTGTTCACGATGCTCAAGGCGCAAATCGCAAAAGGCGCGGACCCCGAGCGGATAGAATTCCTGGTCGGGCTGGCGGCCAATCAACAGTCCTGCGACAGCGAAACCAGGAGCAAGCGCTTCCTTGTCCGCACCCCGCTATCAGACGGCGCCACCGACGCCGCGACATTCGCCGAGCGGACCATCGTCGTCGTCGCGCAAGGCGAATCGGCGACCGATGCCGAGGGCAACCCCGAGGCCTGGTACGACGTGGCGAAACCGGTCGTATTGAATTTTATCGAGCCGGGCGGCGCCAGCACGGAGGCGACAGGCCCCCTGCCCCTGCATCATTCGGTGGTTCGCGGCGACTGGGAATACCGCTTCAGCGCCACCGCCGACCCGCGCCAGGGTTTCATCAGCGTCACCATGGAGCGCTGCGCGTTCCCATAGCACCAGGGCTCGCGAGGGCCGATGAAACAGCGCAATGGAGGCCGCGATGACCACGACCAAGGGCCGCTGCCTGTGCGGCGAAACGACTTTCGAATTTAGCGGCCCGGCAAACTGGTGCGGGCATTGCCACTGCGAGAGCTGCCGGCGGAATTGCTCCGCGCCCTTCACTACCTTCGTCGGCGTGCCGCGCGGCGCCGCCCGCTTCACCGGCCGGGTGCCGGCCGTCTATAACTCAAGGCTGGGGGTGCGCCGGCATTTCTGCGCCAACTGCGGCACGCCGATCGCCTACGATGCCGACCACTATCCGGATGAAATCCACTTTTATGCGGCGAGCCTGGAATACCCGGAGGACGCCGTCCCGCAATTCCACGTTCATTTCGCGGAAAAACTCCCCTGGATCGAAGCCCACGACAGCTTGCCGCGATACCCGCATAGCATGGAATAAAAAGGCAGCCCGCTACTGGGCGCCCTCGTCGTTGGCGAAACGGCCGATATTGCCGAACAGCTGTTCCAGCAGGCCCAGCTCGCGGCCGGCAGAGGGGGTTTCGCGGTCGACAATTTCAACCTCGCGGCCATCCGACTTGTCGAGCCGGGAAATTTTGTTCACCGGGCCGTCCGCCCCGAAACGCACGATCAGCACCTGCTGTTCGATCACGTCGGGCGCAAAGAAGGCGTATTGCGAGGTGCGCAGCCCGACATAGTACCAGATGCTTCCGTCGAAGGTACTGACCACCGAGGGCGCGCCGAGAACGGTGCGTACATCCTCGCGCCCATGCACGCCGAGTGTTATAAGGTCAACCTGGTCCGCTGTCGGCATATTGCCGCGTGTGCTTTGCCGGGCCGAACATCCCGCCGCGAGCGACAGGATTACCCCGGCAACGGCCAGCAGCAGAATGGTTCGCGTCTTGCGCATGGCGATAATATTGTCTTCCTTCCCCTTGGGAACCGGTTGCCGGTTGATTTACCGGCCGGCGAGGCCCATCTTCCGATCGGAAATTGCACCGAACCCGCTGGCATGTCAACCGAGGCGCCCATGGCATTTACGCTTAAATCCCTGTTCCGCAAGGACGGCAACGATCTGGCCGTGCGCGAGGTCTATGGCGCCATCGTCGAACAGGCCCGCAAGCCGGCCTTTTATGGCGTGGCGGGAGTGCCCGACACGGCGACGGGGCGTTTCGCCATGGTCGCGTTGCATGGCTTCCTGGCGATGGACAGGCTGGGCCGCGAGCAGCGGGCCCGGGACTTCTCGCAAGGCCTGTTCGATCTTATGTTTGCCGACATGGACCGGAACCTGCGCGAGATGGGGGTGGGCGATCTCAGCGTTGGCAAGAAGGTTAAGGGGCTGGCGAAGCATTTTTTTGCCATGGCCGCGGCATGCCGGGAAGGAATGAAGGGCGACGACAAGGCGCTAAACACGGCCCTGCGGCAATATGTCTACCTGGATATGGAGCCGTCGGCGGGTGCGATTGACGTATTAACCGCCTATATGCGGGCGAGCGTGAAGCAGTTGAGCGGACAGGACGCGGCGGAAATCGTTGGAGGGAAAATCACCTTCGCGCCGCCACCCGGAGAGGAATGAGAAATGACGGAACAACCCGAATTCAGCCGGCCGGTCAAGGTCGAGCATATGACACCCGGAAACGAAATCCGCAAAACTATCGAACCCGACCAGGCTGAGCGCGACGCGCTGGTCGGGCGGCTCGGGATTCTCGGCCTTGACTGTCTGACGGCCGATGTCGGGGTGCACCGCATGGCCGGCGGACATCTGTTTCGGGTCGAGGGGCGGATCGTGGCCGACGTGGTGCAGCGCTGTGTGGTGACCATGGCGGCGGTGCCCGGCCATATCGAGGAACGCTTCGAGGAACTGTTCGCACTGGAGGGTTATGAGGCGCCGGAGGATCCGGACAATGACGACCTTCCGGAAGTTTTTGACGGCCACGAAATCGATATCGGAGAGCTTGCGGCCCAGATTCTGTCACTGGTGCTGGATCCCTTTCCGCGCGGCCAGGATGCCGCGGTCGAGCCCGTGGCCGGCGGCGAGGCTAATGACGAGGAACGTCGCAGACCCTTCGAGGGGTTGGCGGATATGTTGAAAAAGAAGAATTAGCGTGATTCACGATTAATACCAAGGCTCGCCGATATAAACGGCATCGATTGCGCGTAATCGAAAAATGCTTTAATTGACCCGTTCCCGCTTGCCGTCCGGTATGATTTTGTATATGTAACCGGCATATTTTCCTCGCCCGAACAGGCAACAACGATTTAAGGTTTGGTCCATGGCCGTCCCGAAACGAAAAACTACGCCCTCCAAGCGCAACATGCGCCGGTCCCACGACGCGATCAAAAGCGACGCGCACAATGAATGCCCGAGCTGCGGTGAGCTGAAGCGGCCGCATCATGTATGTGGCGCTTGCGGCTTTTACGATGGCCGTGAGGTGGCGGAACCACAGTCGGCCTGACGGTTGACGAACCCCCGCATGCGAGCCGCGTTATGACGGAGCAGGTCGTCATAGCGCTTGACGCCATGGGCGGCGATTCCGCTCCCGACATGGTGGTCGGGGGTGCGGCTTTGGCATCCCGGCGCCTGCCGCATGTGCACTACCTGTTGTTCGGCGACTCGGCCCGGCTGGAGCCGCTTGTCGCCAAGCATCCCGGCCTGTCCGGGCGGGTGGAAATTCGCCATGCCGATCAGGTTATCAAGGATGACGACAAGCCTTCGACGGCCTTGCGAAGCGCCCGCGATTCCAGCATGCGAAAGGCCATCGACGCGGTGAAGGACGGCTCGGCCGCGGCCGCGGTATCGGCCGGCAACACCGGCGCGCTGATGGCGATCTCGAAAATTATCCTCAAGACGCTGAACGGCATCGACCGTCCCGCCATCGTCACGGCCCTGCCCACGGCCAAGGGTAGTTGTTGTATCCTGGACCTGGGCGCCAATGTGCAATGCAGCGCCGAAAACCTGGTGCAGTTCGCGGTGATGGGCGAGGTATTCGCCCGCACGGTGATGGGCGTGGAAAAGCCGACCATCGGGCTAATCAATATCGGTATCGAGGAAATCAAGGGCAACGAGTCGGTAAGGGAAGCCGCCGCGATCCTTCGCGAAACCACGCTGCCCATCGAATTCGTCGGCTTTATCGAAGGCAACGATGTCGCCGCGGGCAAGGTTGATGTGGCGGTGACCGATGGCTTTACCGGCAATGTCGCGCTGAAATTCGCCGAAGGAACGGCCAAGCTGATCAGCGGTTTCCTGCGCGAAAGCTTTCGCACCACCTGGCGCGCGCGCATGGGTTACCTGCTGGCCCGTCCGGCGCTGGCGCTGCTGCGCGAACGTACCGATCCCCGGCATTATAACGGCGCCATCCTGGGCGGCCTGAACGGCATCGTGGTGAAAAGCCATGGCGGCACCGACGCGCTGGGCTTTGCCAACGCAATCGCGGTGGCCGTGGACATGGCGACCCACGGGTTCATTGAGAAAATGCGCGAGGATTTCGAAAGTCTGCGCGCCGAACATCCCGCCACCGACCCGAAACCGGTGTCCTGAATGAAACGTTCCGTGGTTGCCGGGTGCGGGGCATATCTGCCCGAACGCATCGTCACAAACGATGAGCTTGCAAAGCGCATCGAAACCTCCGACGAGTGGATTGCACAGCGTACCGGCATCCGCCAGCGCCATATCGCGGCCGACGGCGAGCTGACCTCGGACCTGGCCATCGCGGCATCGCGCCGGGCGCTGGAAAAGGCGGGATACAACGGCGCCGACATGGATATCATCGTGCTGGCGACCGCCACCCCGGACAATACCTTTCCCGCCACGGCGACGAAGGTGCAGGCGGCGCTGGGCATGAACGGGGGGGCCGCATTCGACAT
Source organism: Pseudomonadota bacterium (assembly GCA_015222795.1). Lineage (GTDB taxonomy): Bacteria > Pseudomonadota > Alphaproteobacteria > UBA8366 > JADFVY01 > JADFVY01. The sequence continues at coordinate 9,016 of JADFVY010000327.1, forward strand.
TCAGGCGGTCTGTACCGGGTTCATCTATGCGCTGGCGATGGCCGACAACATGATCCGGCTGGGCCAGGCCAATCGTGCGCTGGTGATCGGCGCCGAGGTGTTCAGCCGTATCCTGGACTGGGACGATCGGGGCACCTGCGTGCTGTTTGGCGACGGCGCCGGCGCGGTGGTGCTGGAGGCGGCCGAGGGCGGCGAACGCGGGGTCCTGTCGACCCATCTGTTTTCCGACGGGCGGAACTATGAAAGCCTGTACGTCGATGGCGGCCCGGGCAGCACCGGGACGGCCGGTTTTCTGCGCATGGCGGGCAAGGAAGTCTACCGCCACGCCGTTGTGCGCATGGCCGAATCGGTGGATCTGGCGCTGGACGCCAACGGGCTTGGCCACGACGATCTCAATTGGCTGGTGCCGCATCAGGCCAATCTGCGCATTATCGAGAGCACCGGCAAGAAGCTGCATCTGCCGATGGAGAAGGTCATCGTCACCGTGGACCGCCAGGCCAACACATCGGCGGCCACCATCCCGCTGGCGCTGGCCGAGGCCTGCGACGACGGGCGCATCGTCAAGGGCCAACTGGTCGCCTTGACCGCCATGGGCGGCGGCTTCACCTGGGGATCCGCACTGGTTCGCTGGTAATACCAAGGCTCGCTGTTCCATTGACGGTGGAAATTGGGTACTGTCAAACTCAGTCTGTAATTTCATAAAAAGGCGAGCTAATCATGACCAAAGCCAGGGCCCGAGAACGCGCAAAGGCCAATGCGGCGAAGAAAATCGAAAAACGCGTGGCCAACGCCGGCCAGTCCGCCCAAAACATCCCGGCGGGGCAGTTCGATCCGAAAAACAGTACCATATCGAGCCCAATGACCAACCCCAACGGCAAGAACGTCTCGGGGGCGAAACGGGGCGGACAGGCGCGGTCGCGATAGGCGACGCCCCCTACCCTCGCGCTATGATACCGCTGCCCGCCGCGCCGCCCGGCGCTTGACGCGCAGCCACAAGGCCATGGCGAACACCGCCAGCAGCGGCAATACTACCGCATAGGCTACAGCTCCCCATCCGTACCAGTAATAGATCAGCCCGGAAGACAGGCTGCCCGCGGCGTTGGTGCCGAAGACAATGAAATCGTTGACGCCCTGGACCTTGCCTTTTTCCGAGACACTGTAGACCTCGGTCAGCAGGGTGCTGCCGCCAACGAACATGAAGTTCCAGCCGATCCCCAACAGCACCAGCCCCGTCCAGTATTCCAGAACGCCGGTGCCCGAGGAAACAACCGCGATCATCGCGAAGTTGACGACGACTCCCACCAGAATGATTCGTACCGCCCCGAACAGGCGGATCAGATGGCCGCTGAACAGGCTGGGCAAAAACATGCCCAACGCGTGCCACTGGATAACGAAGGCGATGTCATCGAAACTGTGCGCGTGCCCCTGCATGGCCAGCGGTGTCGCGGTCATCATGAAGGTCATGCTGCCATAGCCCACCATGGCGGCCAAAACGGCGATCAGGAAAACGGGCTGGGCGGAGATCACGCTCAACGGACGGCCAACGCCGAAACTCTCTTCCTCGCCGGGCGGCGGAATGTCGATGAACCGGATGCAAAACACCGCGGCCACGGCCAGCCCCGAGGCCACCAGGTAAGAACCCGCGAATCTGGCGCCGTCCAGCAGTTCCGCGCTTGCCTTGGCGAGCTCGGGCCCGATCACGGCGGCCAGGATACCACCCAGCAACACATACGAAATAGCCCGGCTGACGTAGGTCGGCTCCACCGCCTCGGCCGCCGCGAAACGGTAATATTGCCAGAAGGCGTTGTAGAACCCCTGCACCAGGCCGGCGACGGCGAAAATCGTGAAACTGCCGGCCATCAATCCCCAGGCGCCGAGCAACCCGCTGGCGATCCCGAAGAACGCGCCAACGGTAAATCCCGCCCGGCGCCCGAAACGCTTCATAAACAGCGAGGCGGGGATCGTCATCGCCATGTTGCCGACGAACATGAACGCGATCGGCAAGGTCGCCAGCGCCTTTTCCGTAGCCAGAATCTGCCCGGCAAGCGCCGACACGACGAAAATAGTCGTGACGCCGGTCATCGCCAGCGACTGGCAAAGCACGATCACCAGAAGCGTGAATTTCGGGTTGGCGGGAAGAGTCGCGCCCTTGCCCCCGCCGTTGGCGTTACCAGTCATTCCGCTTGCGCCTGCCGATTACGATGGATGGATAACGGATGCCTGCATACAGCCTGTCGGCCGCAATGTCACGGCCTCGCACCCTGATTGCATGGCGCATTTAATGTCATTGCGAGGAGGCGCGGCCGACGCGGCAATCCAGAGGGACCGAGGAGACTGGATTGCTTCGCCGCCGGCTCGCAATGACGAAATAGCATAATTCCTGGGGTCAGCAATCGGCCTCGCCGGCCCCGCCCTCCCCGGCGCTGGCGAGGAGTCGAAGAATTTCCTGGGCCCTCTCCAGGTCAGACAGCTCGACCTCGCCGGCCCTCACTCCCTCGCAGTCCCGCCCGCGCGGGAACAGCCCCAGATGCTGGCCCAGCATAAAGAGGCTGCGCGGCTTGTCGGCCAGCTTCAGCTTCACGCGTTTGCCCCCGCGCCGCAGCCGGCCGGTCAGCTCCGCCCCTTCCGAGACCGTGATCTCGGTGATCGCGGCGGCCCGGTCGCGGGTCACCCCCGTCAGGTCCAGCTCCGCCGAGCCGTCCGGCGTCACCCGGACATAGTCCAGCATGTTCGAGAAGCACAGCCGCGCGATCTCGCGCAGAACCTCGCGCGCATCGATCTGGAGGTCCCGCTCCCGCGCCGCCATGGCCGCCGCAATCGCCGCCTTGACC
>JADFVY010000328.1 GCA_015222795.1 Pseudomonadota bacterium
ATCTGCATATGGCGCTGACGGAAATCGCCTTCACCGCACAGGAAACACCTTCGCCGCTGAATCTGTGGATGAATATCCCTGTCTATGACGGCGGCGGGCTGGACTATCTGCCGCCGGTCTCGAAACCCGGCGATTACGTGGTGTTTCGGGCCGAAATGGATGCTGTGATAGCCTTCTCCGCCTGCCCGCAGGATCAGGTTCCGGTCAATGGTGCGGACTGCACGCCGGTCGAGGCGCACTTCGAAATTCTTTAAATAAGGTGCCGCGCCGTAAACGGATAATTTGCAAAGGGATGGTTATAATAGAGAGGTCAGGAGAACTGGATTTTGCGAATCTTGCGCGAAATAGCATGGAACTGGCCGCTTTTGGCGGCTGGTGCCGTGATTTTCGGGCTTGCCGGTACGTTGCCGGCGGCGGCGCAGGGTTTACGCCTGGAGCCGGTGGACGAGGCGTCCCGCAATGCGGGATTCGCGACCTGGCGCGCGGCCCTGCTGGATGCGGTGCGCCGCCGCGACACGGAATTTGTGGTGGCCCGGGCCAATCCGGAAATCAAGCTTTCCTTCGGCGGCGAATATGGCCGGGAGAGTTTCCGCCGGGCCCTGACCGGCGAGGAAGAATGGCAAGGGGAATCCTATTGGCGGGAACTGCAGGCCGTACTGGAACTCGGCGGGGTGTTTATGGGGGACGGCGCCTTTTGCACGCCCTATTTGGCCTGTATCGATGTGCCGGGCTGTCCGGAATGCGACCCGTTCGAAACGGTTTATGTCACGAGGGCGGACGCGGTGGCGCGTGTGGAGCCGGACGCGAACGCGAAGGTGGCGGCGACCCTTTCCTGGGATGTGCTGCAACTGGATTACGAAGCGGCGGGCGCGGAAGGCTGGTATGCGGTCAAAATGCCGGACGGGCGGACGGTATTCCTGTCGAGCCGGGATTCGCGAATGGCCATCGACTACCGCGCGCGGTTCGAAAAGACCGCCGAAGGGTGGCGCATGACCGTATTCATTGCAGGCGACTAGTGGTGTGAAACAGACGAGGGTAGAGAATATGCCGACGGTTCTTATTACCGGCGCCAGCCGGGGTATAGGCGCTGAGTTCGCCAGACAGTATGCGGTTGACGGCTGGCGCGTGATCGCCGCCTGCCGCGACCCGGGGGATTACGATGGCGAAGGCGAAGTGCATGCGCTGGACGTCACCGACGGCGACAGCGTCGCCGCTCTCGGGCAGGCCGTGGCCGGCGAGAAGATCGACCTGCTGATCAATAATGCCGGCATATACGGCCCGCGCAACCTGTCATTCGACGAACTGGACTACGACGCCTGGAGCCAAGTGCTGCGCACCAACCTGATGGGGCCGATGCGTGTCGCCGCGTCGCTGGCCGGCCCGGTGATGGCGTCTCAACAGAAAAAGATGGTTTTTATTTCCAGCAAGGTCGGGAGTATTGCCGATAACTCCAGCGGAGGATCGTATATATATCGTTCCTCAAAGACCGCATTGAATATGGCGGTCAAAAGTCTTTCACTTGATCTTTCCGGGAAAGGGCTTATTACTCTGTTATTGCATCCTGGGTGGGTTCAAACGGATATGGGCGGCGCGTCCGCCCTGATCGATGCGGTGACGAGCGTTGCCGGCATGCGCGCGGTTATTGATCGCGCCGATGCGGCCGACAGCGGCCGGTTCTTCAATTACGACGGAAACGAGTTGCCCTGGTAAGCAGCTTATTTGTTAGGAGATTTAAAGGATGGCCGATCCAGTGATCATGGATGCATTGATGACCCTCGGCGGCGTTGGCGCCACCACCGCCGGGGCCTGGGGTTTTCTTGTGGAGCCCAGGATGGTGAAGGAACGCCACCTTCGTCTGGAAAGCGTTCGCTGGCCCGGCCATTGCCGCGACCTGCGCATCGCCGTGCTGGGCGACTTTCAGGTCGGTGCGCCCTGGTTCAAGATCAAACATCTCGACAGGGTGGTCGAGAAGGTCAACGCGCTGGAGCCCGACCTCGTCGTGCTGCTGGGCGACTATGTGATCGAGGGCGTCCTGTTCGGCCGTTTCGTTCACCCGCCGGCGATCGCGCGCAGCCTGTCTAAACTGAAGGCCCGCCACGGCGTCTTTTCGGTGCTGGGCAATCACGACTGGTGGCATGACGGCGAGGAAATCCGGCGTGAACTGGAAGAGGTCGGCATCCATGTGCTGGAAAACGAATCTGCGCCGATCGACCTGCCGGAGGGGCGCATCTGGATCGCCGGGTTGGCCGACGAGTCCACCCGCGAGCCCTGCATGGCCAAGACCTTCGGCCCGATTCCCGAGGGCGAGCCGGTGATCGGCCTGGTCCATGATCCGGTGACGTTCTTCGGCATGCCCGATCGCGTCGCCGTGACTTTCGCCGGCCATACCCATGGCGGCCAGTTCCGCCTGCCTTTCGTCGGCACGCCTTATCCGGTCGGCGGCACGCCGCGGCGCATGGCCTATGGCCTGGTCGAAGAGGATGGCCGGCATCTTTACGTGACCTCGGGGCTGGGAACCAGCGGCGTGCCGGCACGATTCAACATGCCCCCGGAAATCGCCATGGTTACCCTGGCGGCGGCATAATACATGTGGCGATCACGGTCCTGACAGCGGGCGCGCTCTATTGGCCCGGCCCGTTGCCCTTGCACCATGCGCTCGGACATATCCGGGAAGATGGTAACGAACTTTATCAACGAGCCCTGGTATAAGGTTTAACAAGCCGCCGGAATTCGGCATTATGACGATCACGGGCGGGCGTTGATGGAATCGTGCAACGGGTCGCGGAAATGGAAGGGTAGAACAAAATGCCGGAAAGATCGGGATTTGTCGGATTACTAATCGGCTTTCTTTCCAAATTTATACTTTTACTGGTTCTGCTGGCCGTCGGCGCGGGTGTTTGGGGCGTCATGCAGGAGCCCGACCAGTTGCGCTATACCCAGGTCAGGATGAAATCGGGGCAATGGCCGCTGCACTGGCAGCCGATCCGGGTCGTCGTGGTTTCCGACCTGCATATGGGCTCGCC
>JADFVY010000329.1 GCA_015222795.1 Pseudomonadota bacterium
GCCTGACCAACCTCAAAGCCGCATAGGCCATTCAAACGAGTAAACAATGAACCCTGAAACCTTAAAGCCGACAGACTGCTAGCCGCAGTGGGTTGTTCCAGCCAGAGAGTTATCGTGACAGCGCCCCACGGATACCGCTCCCCCATAAATCATTGAAACAGAGTCGGCCCGCCGCCCAAAAAACATGCCGGGCGCGGCAGAAACGCATTCCCATTCCCCGGAAACCGGCGCATATTAGCATTTGCTACAAATAAAAATGCGTTTCGGGAAGGAATTCCCCTCTCCGTCATGGAGCACAAGACCGGTGGGCATATCGTTCAAGCCGCGAAGGCCAAAGGGCAAAGGGTGTTGAACAGGGGGTGGCAGGGCCTGTTCGCGATGCCTTTCCGTGCCTGGTTGTCATACCTGCTCGCGCGACGCTGGCTTTTCATTGCAGCCGCGGTCGGCGCGATCCTCCTGCATCTCCCCACGCCGGCCGGCCTTACCCTCGAAGGGCATATCGTGCTCGTCATGTCGGTCATGGCGACCATCCTGTTCGTGACCGAACCGATACCGTTGCCGACCGTGGCGCTGTTGATTATCGTCGGCCAGGTGATGTTGATCGGCCTGGACTCGTCGGATGTGGCGCGCAGCCTGATGAGCGATTCGGTGCTGTTCATCATGGGCTCGCTGATGATCGCGGTGGCCGTGGTCAGGCAGAAGCTGGATAAACGGCTGGCTTTCCTGATCATCCGCTTTACCGGCACCAAGACGGCCAATGTCTGCATGGGCATATCGCTGGTGTCCGGGGTGCTGGCTTCCTTCATCGGCGAACATACCGTGGCGGCGATGATGCTGCCGGTCGGGGTTACGTTGATCCGCCTTACGTCCGACGATACCCGCCAGGTGCGCAGTCTGGCCGCGGTGTTGCTGTTGTCGATCAGTTACGGCGCCTCAATAGCGGGTATCGGCACGCCGTCCGGCGGCGCGCGCAACGCCATCATGATCGGCTACTGGCGTGAATTCTTTTACGATCCGGCAAACCCCGAAACCTGGAAATACGCCATCGACTATCTGCGCTGGATGGTCTTTGCCTATCCGCTGTTCCTGATTCAGGTGCCGTTCGTCACCGCGATCCTGTTCCATACATTCAAGCCGAAACAGAAGAATATCGCCCGCGCCGTCGTACGCCTGCGCGCACAGCTTGCCGACCAGGGATCGATGCGGATTTCCGACTGGACCACGATACTCCTTTTTTTCGTCATTCTTCTGGGCTGGATATTCGCGTCGGACAGTATTGGCCTTGGCACGGTGGCGATCCTCGGCGCCGCCGCCTTTTTGATCTTCGGGCTGGTCGAATGGGACGAAATCAACAACGGCGTCAACTGGGGCGTGGTTCTGCTCTATGCCGCCGTTATCTCGCTGGGCGTCGAGATGAAGGGTACCGGCGCCGCCCTGTGGGTGGCCGAGAGCTTCCTCGCCTATCTCGAACCCATCGGCGGCGACAGCGGCATTGGTTTGTGGGCGGCGGTCGTGGCGCTGACGACGACGGTAACCAACACCATGTCAAACGGCGCCGCGGTGGCCGTGCTGGGTCCGATCGTTCTCAACCTGGCCGTTGTCGCGGGCGAGGATCCGTTGATAATCGGATTCCTTACGGCCGTGGCTTCATCCTTCGCCTATTTAACGGTCGTCGGCACGCCGGCCTGCACCATTGTCTATTCGTCCGGCTATCTGCGTACGACCGATTTTTTAAGAGCGGGCTGGAAAATGGTGATCGTTTCGACCATTCTTACTCTGATTGCGGCCTGGTCCTACTGGCCAATGGTTGAATAGGGGGCGCCCGGGAATGGAACGTGCCGACGAAAGACGGTTCCGGATACTTGTCTGTATCGACGGTTCCGACGAGTCCTATCGAGGCCTGCGTTATGCGGCGCGCCTGGGCGGCGGGGTCGATGCCGACATCTGCCTGCTTTATGTAAGGCCGGTCGACCAGGGCTTGCGCGGCGGCGGGCTGCAGGCGCGGGTCGTGCGCGAAAACCTTCTGGAATGGGGTCTGGAGCTTCCAGGCACCAAGCATTTGATGAAGGGTAAGGAAATCCTCACCGAACTCGGCCTATTGAGCGACGAGTGGGGCGAAAAAATGGTCCATGTCGACAAGCTGGGCGACCCGCTGGGCGACAACTCCGTCGAGTACAGCGACGAGAATGGCAAGAAGGTTACCCTCAAGCTCGAGGTGGCGCCCGATATCGTCGGCGGCATCCTGGAGGAATGCGAGGGCGGCGGTTACGACCTGTTGATTATCGGCGCCTCGGAACGCTGGCTGTCCCGCTCCTACAAAACTTTCTGGGACCCCGCCGTCGCCCAGAAGGTAGTGACGCGGGCGCATTGTTCGGTGATCGTGGCGCGTGAGCTGGAATCCGGCAATGGCCATCTGATCTGCACCGACGGCACCGAGAACGCCATCGACGTCGCCCGCAAGGACGCCATCCTGGCCGCCCGCTGCAACTGCCCGATTTCGCTAATCACGGTCATTCCCGACGATATGGATGAGGGCGAGGGCGCGGATATTCTTTCGCGGACCAGGGCGGCCATAGAAGAAGAAGGCCTGGAGGTCGTCGAGAGCCTGCTGCGGACCGGCGACCCCGTCGCGGAAATCGTGAATAAGGGCGCCGATTACTCGGTGATCGTCATCGGCCGTTCCAAAAAACGGCGCCGCTGGTGGTTGTTCGAAACCGACATTTCCGACCAGATTCTGGAACATGCCAGCAATTCGGTGATGATCGTCCGCTGATCTGTCCGCCGCCACGCCGGCAAGGGCATCTGATCTGTCTGCCGCTACGCCGGCAAGGGCATCTGATCTGTCTGCCGCTACGCCGGCAAGGGCATCGTATAAAGTTTTCCGAATTCCGGCTGCGGGTCGTCGATGCCGGCCAGGCGCAGGCAATGCCACGCCATGGCATGGTTGCTCGAGGTTACGGGCTTGCCGATTTCCGCTTCGATATCTTTCGCCACCGCACCCAGCCGGATGCTGGTGCAGGATACGAACACCGCGTCGACACCATCCATCGCGCCCAGTTCGGCGGCGGCGGAACGGATTGACTCCACATCGATTCGCGCCGCAACATTATCGTTCTCCTCGTTGAAGGACCCGAACACCGGGACATTATAGCCGGTGCCCTCGATATAGCTTCGGACCCGCTGGTTCACATCGTCGCGGTAGGGTGTCAGGACCGCTATATTGCGCGCTCCGAACGTGTCGAAGGCGGCGAAGGCCGCGGTAATCGGCGTGGTGCAGGCGACTCCCGGGCGGGTCTCGTGAATACGGTCGAAAACCGTCTGCTCGCCCAGCACCATGCTGGCCGAGGTGCAGCCAAAGGCAACCACGTCCAGCTTCATGCCCGGCAGGATCAGGTCGGCGGTGGGCGCTATGCGCGATTCCATATCGGCCAGCGTTTCGGGCGTGATTTGTGGGTCGTTGCGAATTCTCGCCTCATAGAACGCCACGCCGGGCAGCGCCATCGTTTGGCGGAATTCATGCTCGATGGTGTGGTCGCTGGCCAGGACGATGACGCCAATCGCCGCGCGCTCCGCGATGCCCCCATCGGTCTTGAAGGGGATGTGCGTTCGGTTGACGAAACCGGTTTGCGCGCCGGTGTCCGCGCTCGCTGTGTCAGCCATGGTCGACCTCCTCCTTCAGCGCAAAGTCATGCCGTCCAGCGGCAGTTCGGGCGTGCGGTCGCCGATCAGGTCGGCAACGATCGCCGCGGCGCCGCAGGCCATGGTCCAGCCCATATGGCCATGGCCGGTATTGTAGCAGAGATTCCGATGCCGTCCGAATCCCAGGATCGGGGTGCCTTCCGGTGTCATTGGGCGCAGTCCGGCCCAGTATTCCAGCCGGTCGTAGTCGCCGCCGTTGGGGAACAGGTCCTTTGCGGAACTCAGCATCTTCACAAAATCCGACGGCCGGTGGCTGGTGCTGTACCCGGCGAATTCGGCCGTCGCGGTAATGCGCATCCGGTCGCCCATCCGGCAGTAGGCGACGAGATTATCCTCGTCCACGCCACCGATGGCCGGTGCGATATTTTCCGGCCCGGCCGGCAAGGTTACCGAATAGCCCTTGACCGGATATATCGGCAGATTGACCCCAATGGAGCGAACCGCATGCGGGCTATGACAGCCAAGCGACAGCACATACATATCCGCCCGCATGTCGCCCTGGCCCGTCACAACGCGTTCGATCCGGTCGCCGTCGGCGACGATCGCCTCGACCGGCGTGTCGAAATGAAATTCCGCCCCCTTGGCCTGGCACAGTCTGGCCAGGTTCACGCTGAACATGCGGGCGTCGCCGCTTTCGTCGGTGGGGCAATAGACCCCGCCGGCGATCTTGTCCCTTGCCGCGGAAAGCGCCGGGTCGATCTCGGCAATGCGGTCGGGGTCCACAATTTCCTGCTCTTGCCCGTCATCGGCCAGAATGCGCATGTTGGCGATGCCGCGCGCCATCGTTTCGGCCGTGCGGTACATATACAGCAGGCCACCGGTCCGCCCGTCATATTCCACGCCGGTCTCTTCAACCAGATCGCGGAACAGGCGTTGCGAATACAGGCATAGCGCATGCTTGCGCAATGTATTGACCCGCGCCCGTTCCGCCGTGCACTGGCGCAGGAACTTCAGCGACCATGCCCACATTCGCGGGTCCGGCGTCAGGCGAAAGCGGAAAGCCTGATCGTTCCGCCACAGCGACGAGAGAAGAATTTTCGGAACCTTGGGCGAGGCCCAGGCGAAGGAATGGCCGGGGGCCACAAGGCCGGCATTGGCAAAGCTGGCCTCTTCCGCCGCCGCCGGCTGACGGTCGACCACCGAGACCTCATGGCCGTCCCGCAGCAACCGCCAGGCCGCCGTTACGCCCGCAACACCACTGCCCAACACCAGTATCTTCATGGGGTTCCTACAAGGCGGCGACGACCTGGATTTCAACCGTAAAGTCGGACGACGCCAGTTTCGGCGATTCCACGCAGGCGCGGCCAGGCGTGTCGCCGGGGGCTACCCAGGCATCCCATGCCGCGTTCATTTCGTTGAAGTCGCCCATGTCGCACAGCCAGATGGTGGCGGTGATCAGGTTGGACTTGCTGGTTCCGGCCTCGCCAAGCAGGGCGTCGATCCGATCCAGGATATTCTTGGTCTGGTCGGTAACCGACCCGCCCGGTGCGGCGAGCGCGACTTGCCCGGCCAGATAGACCGTATCGCCATGGACAACGGCCTGGCTCATCCGCGGCCCGACCTGAATTCTTTTAAGCGCCATTCGAAATTCTCCCTAGAGTGATTCGTTTAAGCCATGTGGCAGATTTTGAAGATGCCGCAGTTTCCGTGCGCGCGCCAGCCCTAAAACGCCCTACCGGTTACAAAGCGAGTACCTTGAAAAGACTCATGATTACCTAAACAGGGTTAGGCGGTTAAGATTTCTGTTGATTTAAGGACTCGCGCGGCGCATTTTAATGAAAAATAAACCTTATTTAGGAAAACTCTCTTTGTTGTTAGTGGTTCGGTAATAATACCGGTAACTACTATTCAAGAAGGGTGGAGAAATAAGCGAGTTCGTAGGTTATGCCCTTTATCGTAGTCATAGACGACCGTCCGGCAAAACGACGCCAGTATCTTGAACTGGCGGCCTCGATCGAGGCCGACGTGAACATCGAAGGTTTCGCCAATCCGCGGGCCGCCATCGAGGCGTCTTCGGATATGCCGCCCGACCTTGTGATCGTCGGTCGAACGATGCCGGCGCTGAACGGCGTGCGGGCGATCCGCCGCTTCCGGCGCATTCCCGAATGCGAAAACATCCCGGTCATTTATTTTGTGGAACCAAACGATCTGCGATTGCGGTTCCGCGCCCTGGAGGCCGGCGCCTCCGACGTTCTCGACGATCCGGTCGATCCCGGCGAATTTCATCTGCGGGCGCGAAACCTGCTTACCGCCTGGGCCAATATAAAAAAGACCCAGATGCGCGGCGAGTTGCTGGAGCGCAGCCTTACCGCCAAGGAACGCCGCTACCGCCGCGATCTGCGGGCGACAAGGAACAGCCTGCGTGGAATCGTGGACACCGTCCCGGCGATGGTTTCCGTGTCCGACCGCGATGGCAATTACGTGTTCGTCAATCAGTACATGGCCTCGTTCTACGGCAAGCGTCCCGAGGAAACGATGGGTGTGCCGGTCGCCGATATTCTTGGCAAGACGCAGGGCGAGCGCGAAATATCGGCCAACCGGGAAGTGATCAAGGGCGCCGGCACGTTGTCCGGTTATGAAGAGGACATCACCGACGCCCAAGGCATGATCCGGACATTTCTTTCGACCAAGTCGGCGCTGCGGGACGACGCGAATCGCATCGTCAATATCATCACCGTTTCCCAGGACATCACCTTCCGCAAATGGGTCGAGGCGGAATTGCGCGAGGCAAAAACCGCGGCCGAGTCCGCCAGCCGGGTCAAGACCGAATTTCTGGCCAACGTCAGCCACGAACTGCGCACGCCGCTGAATGCGATCATCGGTTTTGCCGAGGGCATGAGCGGCAATCTGTTTGGCGAACCGGATATTGGCCGTTACAGCGAATATGCCGGCCATATCTCGGAGAGCGCGCGCCACCTGAAAGCGATCATCGACGACATTCTCGATATTGCCAGCATCGAGGGCGGCGGTCTGGATGTTATGGAAAGCGAGGCCGATTCCGCGACTATTGTCTGGGAGATGGTCGCGGCGCTGGAGGATCAAGCGACCCAGGCCCAGGTGGAGATTCACGTCGAGAGCAGCGAATTGGTGCTGCCGGTCAAAACGGACGCGGAACGCTTTGCCCAGATTCTGAAGAACCTGATGTCCAACGCAATCAAGTTCAGCCCCGAAGGTGGCGATGTCCGAATTAAAATCAGCGAGATGCCGGATGGCTCGGTTCGCATAAGCGTAAAGGACAGCGGCGCCGGGATAGCCACCGAGGATCTGCCGCTTGCGACCGATCGATTCGGTCAATTGGTGGGCGACCCGATGAGCGACCCGATCGGCGGCATGGGGCTGGGCCTGCCATTGTCGATAGGCCTTGCCGAACTGCTTGGCGCACGTGTCGACATCGACAGCCAGAAAGGCACGGGAACCACCGTCAGTCTGATCTTCCCACCCGAAAAACTGGTGCGCCGCGGCCGCATGACCGGATAGGCCCCGTCCGAGTTCCGCCCTAGCGATCCCCGTCCCCGTCCCCGTCCATATCGCCTTCCGCGCGCGCGCCGGTTTTGCGGGGCTTGCGCTCGGGCGCTTTTTCGCCTTTCAGGCTTGCCGCGGCTTCGCCGGGTTCCTCGGCGAACCACAGGGTTTGCTGCGGGAATGGAATTTCTATGCCTTCCGCATCGAACCGCCGCTTCAGCAAGCGGTTAAAGGCCCGCCGGACCGCCCATTGCCAGCCGGGCACGGTCTTGATGCGCGCCTTTATCACCACGGCCGAATCGTCGAACCGGTCCAGGCCCTGCACCTGCAGGTCCTCCATTATATATCCCTGCTGATCCGGATCCTGGCGCAGCTCGTGGCCGACCTCTTCGATAACCTGTATCACGCGGTCCACGTCCTCCTTGTAGGCGACGCCGATTTCCAGCACCGCAAAGGCGAAGTCGCGGGTGTAGTTGATGACCGTTGTGACGTCACTGAAGGGGATCGTATGGACGGTGCCCGAGGGATCGCGCAGCCGGATGGAGCGGATGGACAGCGCCTCGACAGTGCCGTCATGGCCGCCCAGCATTACATAGTCGTCGACCGAGATGGTGTCCTCGATCAGGATGAACAGGCCGGTGATGATGTCGCGCACCAGCGTCTGCGCGCCGAAGCCGACCGCCAGGCCAACAACGCCGGCGCCGGCCAGCAGCGGCGCGATATTGATACCCAGTTCCGACAGGACGGTAAGGCCGACGACCACGGTGAGGGCGGCCAGTATCACCTTGCGGATCAACGGCAACAAGGTGTGCGCCCGCTGGCTGCGCGATGCGCTCTCGCTCGCGAGATAGCGCTCGATGCCGGCGCTTAACGCCTCCCAGGCAACGATCGCCATAAGAATGATGGCGCCAATGCTGGCCAATCGCGCAACCAGCGCCCGGCCGGCGGGCTCACCCAGCCATTGCAGGATATCCAGGCCCCAGGCCTGCAGCACCGCGAGAACGACGATCGCCGCCACGATTCCCCTCAGCGCGGATTTGACGATCGGAAGGTAGCGATTTACCCGGGCCTCAAGCCCGGGCAGCCGGGTCTTCAATTCATGAGAAAGGGAAAAGGCCCTGTCGATCATGCGAACGGCAAGGGACGACAGCGCGATTCCCATGAAGATGGCGAGTGCGGTGAGAAGGGTGGAGCGAGTGATATAGGCGAACCCGCCCGGCATGCCGACAACCCAGACCAGATAAACGATTACAACGTAAAGGATGGCGAGCACATGCCACAGATCGGCCAGCCGCCGTCGAAACTGGAGCAACCGCGCGTCATCCTTGCCGCCGATGAACCGGGAAACGCCGGGCCGGTTCTGCATAATCAGCATTATGGCCAGCAGCGCCATCAACAGCCCGATCAGCTTGAACAGGAATGATTGCGCCGGTCCGGCCAAACCCAGGAACCCGGCAATCTGAATTGCGAAATAACCGAATATGCCCACGACCGCCACCCGGCTGATCCAGATAAACAGATAATGTGCGGTTTCATCGCCCATATGGACGGGACGGACAGCTGCCGCGCCGGGCGCCAGGATGGTTTTGGCGATCGCCTTTATCGCGCCGACGATTGCTACCGCGTAGATAACCGACAAGGTAACCGGGCGGCCGATGCTGTCGGCGCCGAACAGGCTGATGAGGATGCCACCCGTCGCGGCAAAGGCCGCCGGGGGAACCAGGATCAGGACAAGGCGCGCCGCCAGCATGGGAATATGCAATAGCAGACCTTCCCCCTTGCGCCAGACGACCGACGCCAATGGCTTGGCGAGGAGTTTTGTAACGCCGATTTGGGCCAGGAAACCGGCGCCTATAACCGCGACCAAGGCCATAATACCCACGGACCAGAGCTCACGCGTCGCGGGACTCGACAATCCCGCCCGAAGGCTCGCCAACCCGTCTGGAATGGTGAGAACCGCGCTGGTCAGCGCCGAAAGCTGCCGTCCAAGCGCCTCGCTGTGGGCCGATAGCTGTTCGATGACGATGGCGCCCAGCGTCTGTTCTTCGGGATCCAGCGCGCCGTTCTCGCCCCTCTTGATCTCGATCAGTGCATTCAGGCGGCCGACAAGCTGTTCGCGCTCGGCGTCGTCCTCGATCGCCCCGACCAGATCCTCCAGGTCCTCGACGGTAACGCCACCGGGTTCCTCCGCCATGGCCCCGCCGTCCACGACACCCCAGGCCAGCGCTATGCCACCGGCTATCAACATGCATTGCAACAGTTTGAGCATGGGTTGATTCCCGCCTGTCCTTTGCCAAAAAATCGCGGGCACTCTAACGTTTTGGCATGGGCGAGTCACACCGTATTCGCCGCAATAGCGAGGACACGGTCAATCGCCAAACGGGTTTTTTTATAAAATATCCATATTGCCGATTTCTTCTTTGCGCGGAGGGGCTATTATCATGGCCATATCCACTCGCTAGTGGTCTCCACCCAACGGATGATGCTCTAGTGGTCTCCACCCAACGGATGGTACCCATGGGACGGCTTTACAAGTTCATCCGGCAAGGCGCGTGTCGCGCCGCGATGCC
>JADFVY010000330.1 GCA_015222795.1 Pseudomonadota bacterium
CTGGTTGGAGGCGGTCGCCACCGACGCCGCCTGACCGCTGGCCTGCTCGGCGGAGGACGACAGCGATTGGGCCGTCTGCTCCAACTCGGTCGCCGCCGAAGACACCGTCTCCAGGATATTGGACACACCCTTGTCGAAGCCGTCGAACAGTTTGTCCAGGGTTTCGACGCGGGCCAATTCGACGGCGCGGGCGGCCTCCTGTTCGTCGCGCATCCTGTCGTTTTCCACCAGGCGTTCGCGGAAGATCAGGAAGGTCGCCGCGATTTTCCCGACCTCGTCGTTGGACCGGACCGTCAGCGTCGCCGATTTGTCGCCACGCGACAGCGCTTCCATCGCCAGCATGACCTCGGCCAGCGGCCGGGCGATGCCATTGCGCGCCAGCAGGAGCGCGAGGCCCAGGCCGATGACGGCGGCGACGACGGCGGAGACAATCATGTACATGAAGCCTTCCTTCTCGTGCGCCTCGGCGTTCTTCGCGGATTCCTCGGTGAACTTCTCAAGCTCGGCGAGCAGGGCTTCAAGATTATGGTCGAGCTCCGTCTCCTCCGCCTCTACCTTCTCTTCCAGTTCGAGAATCTCGTCCAGGTCGGCCCGCTCGCGCAACATCGTCAGCGCCTCGCGCGCGTGCTCCTCGAAGGAGGCGTGGCTCTCGTCGATTTCAGTGAGCGCCTCCAGGACGCGCTCGAATTCCTTGAGGTCGCGCTCGTCATGCGTCGTCCTTATCGCTTCCTCGATGAATATCTCGGCCTCCTTGAACTCCTTATCCGTCAGTTCCGCGTAATGCTCGAACTCCTTTTTGGATTCCTCGAAGCGTTCCCTGGCGCGCGAGTCGGTCCGCATTTCCTCGCCGAAACGGAACGCGCGCTCCAGCGCGATCGCCTGTTCGAGCTGATGGATGGTGATCTGGGTCACGCCAGTGGTCATCGGAATATCGTGCTCGGCGATTTCTATAAGCTCGTCGCCGATCCGGTTCATCTGATAACCGCCGATGCCCGCCACGGTCGCCAGCAAGGCGATCAGCATCAGAACGATCCCGAGCAGTTTATTGGCTATCGACAGGCCCCCGCCCGTGGTCTTGGTGGCCGTGTCCGTGTTCTTGACGGCGTCGGGCGCGGCAGTCGCGCCGGTCTTCAGTTCACTATTCTCGTCCATTTTCCCATTCCTTGCAGATTTCAATGGTGACCCGGGGCTGTAGGTGACCGGTACGCCTCGCGCCAGCTTTCCGTGGTATTCCCAATTGTTATGTATTATGGAGATACCCAATAACTGCTTAAATCATGTGGATAATAATACTAAGAAAATTAAAAATATCTTAAGAAAGTATAGAATAAAGAATTGTAATAATAAATAAAAAGTAGTATCGGACGAAGTCTATAGTTGATTAATGCAAATGATTTATTTATCATCTCAAAATAGATGCCTTCGCATGCATAGTCTATTACGGATTACCTCGTTTTTAGGATTTGGAATCCGGCTGGTCCGGTTACATGCAAGTGCGGCGAACCCGGTCCTCGGGAAATTCCGGCATTGCGACGCCATGGCGGCTCGACCGCCGGGAATTACGCGGTTTTCAATCCTGACTTGCTTTAATGTGATGAGAATAAGTCTGGAGAAATACACTTAGGCAACACGCTTAATAATTTGGTAGGTGCTAAGATAACTTTTAAGGGATATCCCAAAAAAAAATTTACAAAAATTAAATAATTTTTTGTAATTATGTCCAAGCTCTAACAAAGCGTTTGCCGTGATCGGGAACGGGTGGCCCGGTCCATCACCGCGAGTTCCCGTGTGGAGAGGATCGGCACAAAGCGATTTCGCGGTTTCCGTTGAACAATGGAACTCATCCGAACCAGGGATGCCCAAGTATGGGAAAAAATAGAAATACTTTTTTTACTATCCGCAACAGTCTGTTCGGCGTCGTCGCCGCACTGGCGATCCTTCTCGTAATCCTCGCCGTCACCAAAGCCCTCGACGCAATGGCCGACCGCGACGACGCAAGAAATGTCGTTGACAGTATCGAAATTTCTGGCCTTCTGCTGACCGCGGCCGGCCAGTGGGCCGTGGAACGCGGCGTGACCAACACGTCGCTGAGCGCCCGGGAGGCTGCCAGCGGTTCGGTGAGGTCGGAAATGGAACGGCGGCGCAAGGCCGCCGACGAGGCCTATATGGCGGGTCTGGAACGTTTGAAGAATGGTCGTGGTTTCAAGGGCAAGAGCGCCCTGATTTCGGAAGTCGAGTCGAACCACGGCGCCCTGGTCGAAATGCGCCGCCGGGCCGACGGCGCCCTGGCGGGAAGCAGGGAGACGCGCGACGCCGACGTCGTGGGAAACTGGGTGCCGACCGTTACCAGGATGATCATGTCGTCGCAACGCCTGCGGGTGCTGAGCGAATTCCAGCCGAAAATGACAGATACCCGGATACAGGCGCAGCAGATGCTGAAAAACCTGGTCTGGACGATGAACGAGTTCGCCGGCCGCGAGCGCGCGGTCATCGGCGGCGCCGTCGCCGCCGGTGACCCGCTCGATACCGACACACTGCGGACACTGTCGACTTACCGCGGCCGGCTGGAAGACGCCTGGCGCAACGTCCGGCTCTATGCCGAGCGGGCGGACGCGGACCTGGCCATCGTCGCCGAAATCGACACGGTCAGGCGCGACTTCTTCGCCGACTATGAGCGTACGCGCGAGGCTGTCTACGCCGCAGGCATCGCCGGCGAGGCCTACCCGCTGAGCAGTCAGGAATGGATCGCCACCGCAACCGGCGCCATCGACACCATTCTGAACCTCGCCAGGGTGACCGGCAAATGTTCCAAATTACTGGCGGAACGGAGCGCCGCCGACAGCCAGGCCGCCATTTTGTTCGACTTGGGAATTCTTGCGTTTGGCATCGTACTGGCGCTGGTTTCCTTCTGGATCGTTCTCGGCCGCGTGACCCGGCCAATGGCGTGCATGACCCAGGCCATGGCCGCGCTCGCCGCCGGCGACAGTTCAATAGAGGTGCCGTCCGCCGACCGCACCGACGAGACCGGCGAGATGGCCAGGGCGCTGCAAGTCTTCAAGGAGAACATGATCGAAAGGGACCGTCTGGTCATGGAGCGCGAACGCGAACGCGAACGGACCGAGCAACGGCTGCGCCAGATTGCGGCCTCGCGCACCAAATTTTTCGCGGCGGCCAGCCACGACCTTCGGCAACCGTTGCACGCCCTGGCGCTGCGCCTGCCGGAATTGGAGGACGAGGCGGACGGCGCACCATCCAGCGAGGCCGTCAAGGCGATCCGGAATTCCTGCGATACCATGGGCGCGCTGTTGAATACCCTGCTCGACATCTCGAAGCTCGACGCCGGCGAGGTTGCGCCCAAACTCGACCGGGTTCCGATCGCCGACATCTTCGAGCATTTGGCGACGGAGTTCGCGCCGCAGACCGCAGCCAAATCGCTCGAACTGCGGGTCGCGCCCACCAGCGCCTGGGGTGTCAGCGACGCTTTCCTGCTGCTGCGCATTCTTCGCAATTTTCTGACCAACGCCGTTCGCTACACGCCGCAAGGCAAGGTGCTGCTGGGCGTACGCCGGTGCGCCGGGTGGCTGCGCATAGAGGTCTGGGATACCGGCATCGGCATTGCAGCGGACTGGCTGCCGCATGTTTTCGAGGAGTTCTACCAGGGAGCGGTCCCCGGTTCCGGCCGTGACCGCAGCCTGGGCCTGGGCCTTGCGATCGCCGACCGGCTGGCGAACCTGATGGACCATCGGGTCGATGTCCGGTCGTGGCCCGGCAAGGGCACGGTGTTCAGCATCGAGTTGCCAATGGCCGAACAGCCGCCGGAACGTATCATGCACGTCGAGACGCCGGCATGGACGCGCGACCTCGCCGGCCTGTGCATCGTGCTGGTCGAGGACGATGCCGCCGTTCTCAGGGCTACGGAATCCCTGTTCAAGAGATGGGGATGCTCGGTCATCGCCGCCGACACGGTCGGCGGCGCCGTTGCGCGCGTTGCGGCGGCTGATCTCGTCCCGGATATCATCCTGGCCGACCTCCAGCTACGCCAAGACGAAACCGGCATGCAGGCGATCGAGGCCATCCGCGGCGCCAGCGACAGTCCGGTCCCCGCGATCATCATTACCGCGAACCTCGACCCGGACCGGCTCGACGAGGTGGCGGCAAGAGGCTATCCTATCATCCGCAAACCGCTGGGAGCCGAACCGCTGAGGGCGGCCGTGGAGGCGGTGCTGCCGACGATCGGCAATGCGGCGCCAGCGAATGGACACGGTGAGAAAAGGAATTAAAAATGGTGACCGATGATCTGTCGCCGACCACGGACGAAACAAATGGGGGCGTCGACGCCCGGACGAGAATCCTGATCGTGGATGACCATGAACTGTTCCGCCAGGGCCTGACGTCGCTCGTGACAAAGGAATATCCCAATGCCGAGGTGATCGTGGCGACGACGGCCGCCGAAGCGTTCAATGCGGTCGAAAACGCCACCGGGCTGGACCTCGTCCTGCTCGACCTCAAGCTCCCGGATGCGGACGGTCTCGATGTGCTCCGGCAGCTTACAGCGCGGTCGCCGGATACCCCTGTCGCCGTGGTAACAGCGTCGGAAAGCGCCGAGGACATTTCCGCGGCCTATCAGGCCGGCGCGAAGGGCTACATGCTTAAATCGTCTCCCAACAAAGTGCTGTGCCATGCCCTGACGCTGATCCTCTACGGCGAGACCTATATTCCCTCTGCCGCGGCGGCCGTCCTGTCCGCGCCCCGACTGAAGAACGACGGCGGCGACGCAAACCCGGACCCGCTTGCCGGCCCGGTGCTGACGCCCCGTCAGCGGACGATTCTGGTGCTCATGGCCGAGGGACTGAGAAACAGCGCCATCGCCGCCAGGCTGGACATGCCGGAAACCACCGTGAAAGTGCATGTCAAAGGCGTGCTCCAGAAATTCGGCGTGAATAACCGGACCCATGCGGTCATGACCGCCGCCCGCCTGGGGATGGTCGCGCTCGATCCGGGCCAACCGGGGGACGACGATCCGGAATAGAGCCTGCCCGGGCCAGTTGTCGGAGTGGGTTAACGGGCGACCACGACCAGGCCGCCCGCACGCCGGGGTTTGGTACTGTTTACGCGGCTTTCACGTCGCGCAGGAAGTCGTCGACCTGGCTGCGCAGCATTTCCGCCTGACGGGACAACTCGCCCGACGACGACAGCACCTGGGTGGCGGCGCCGCCGGTCTGGTTGGCCGCCTC
>JADFVY010000331.1 GCA_015222795.1 Pseudomonadota bacterium
GCGGCGCTCTATGCCGAGGTCGCCGTTGATCGTGACGCGGGCGAGGTCCAGCCGCTCGGCCGCCTCGCTGAGGTCCATCTGGATGTCCGGATGGTCGGGGATGCGGCCGCGCAGGTCGCAGTCCAGGCCGGTGTCGCTGGCGGTGATCAGGATGTCGAGGCTCTTCGCATGGCCCCGGACCGCCGCGCCCAGATCGCGCGCAATTGCCGGGGCGTCGGTCAGTTTGGGGGCGAGGATCGGGCAGCGGTCGAGGTCCAGCAGCCGGTGGCTGCGTCCCTCCATGAAGCCGGCCATCACGCGTTCCCTCGCAAACAGGACATGCAGCGTGACCCGCCGCCGCCCCGCGCCATGGGCATCGAGCAACTCGCCGACCGGCGCCTCGATATGGCGATGGCGCAGGGCGGTCTCGACAAGCCCGCGCTTCCAGTTGCGGTAGGCGTCATGGCGCCAATGCTGCAGGGCGCAGCCGCCGCAGCGGCCGAAATGGGGGCAGGGGGCGGTGACGCGATCGGCGCTGGGCTCCAGCACCTCCAGCAACCGCCCGCGCTTGCCCTCGATAGCCGCGCGCACTGTTTCACCCGGTAGCGCGAAGGGCACATAGACGGGCCCGCCCGGCCCCTCGGCCACGCCTTCGCCACGATGGCCCATGGCGGTGATTTTGAGGTCTTGTCCCTTGCTCAAGGCGGTATTTCCTCTGGTCCGTCGGTCAAATTTTCATAGCGTAGGGAGTCGGGGTGCAATCGGGCGGGTTAATGTTTTGGTAGGAATGTTAGGGTACGTATTAGCTCCTTCTTGGGAGCGGGAACGCAACGAACAGCTTCCCAAAGTTACAAGACCGACCATAAACAGTGAATTCAATAAAGGGGAATAAAATGGCTTTTTGCGGTTCTTGCGGCGCGAGTATTGAAGCTAACGCCGCGGCATGCGCCAAATGTGGAACATCGACCGCTGGCGGCGCCCAGACGGGGGAAATGTCGACCAAGGGTTTCGTGCCGACTCTGCTTTTGTGCCTCTTCCTGGGCGCGCTTGGCGTTCATCGCTTTTATGTCGGCAAGATCGGCACGGGTATTCTCATGCTGCTTACGCTCGGCGGCCTGGGCATCTGGTCGCTCATCGATCTTGTCATGATCGCGGTGGGCAGCTTCACCGACAAAAACGGCCTGCCGCTGCGTCGGTAACCCGCTTTGTAATGGAATTGACGAATTATTGCACCGGGTGTGGATTGCGCCGGACCGAGATCTCGGACTCATGTCCGAATTGCGGTTACGCGTTTTCCAGCCCGTACCGGGCGGAAGACATAAGCCCCAAAAGTTTTGGCACGGCTGTCGCGCTTTGCGGTGTGTTCGGTCTGGCCGGCATTCATCATTTTTACCTGGGCAATATCCTGCACGGTATCTTCGATCTGGCATTGCTGATTGCCGCGTTATTCCTGATGGACAGCTATGACAAAATGCTGGCGTTGCTCGGTGGGCTGTTGCTCCTCATAGATTTTTGCCACACGGGAGCCGTCATGTATCTCCTGTTCACCGGCAAAACCGTCGATGGTCGCGGGCGCCTTGTAGTGTATCCTGGACAGCTTCAATAACGCTTATTAGCGCCGCGACAGCAGGGCGGCGATTTCGGTTGCGGCTTCTTGCAGGCTGGCGACGATCTCGTGCGCCGGGAAGCGATGCAGCCGTTCGGTCAGGCCGACCAGGCCGATGCTGTATATCACGCCCAGATCCTCCAGATGGATCGGGCAGGCGTAGCTGTATATGCCCGGGTCGAGTTCCTCATCGCACAGGGCATGGCCCTTCGCGCGCACGGCCTCAAGCTCGGCGCGCACGGCGACAGGGTCGATGATCGCCTTGCCGGTGAATTCTTCCAGCGGCCGGGCCAGCACCTCGCTGATCACCGCCTCGCCCTGAAAGGCGAAGATTGCCTTGCCCGACGCCGCCGCATGGGCCGGCATCTCGCGGCCGGGCTGGACGTAGGACTGGCCCTCGCCCGACGGCATGGCCATGGCGACGGAGCGCACCTCGCGCCCTTCCAGCTTGGCCAGGAAAGCGGTCTCGCGGAATTGCGCCACCAGTCGGTCGAGGACCGGGCGCACCAGCCGGACGATGATTTCCGCCGGCGTGCCCAGATGCAGCATGTGCAACAGGCGCGCCCCCAGGACATAGACCTTCCGCCCCTCGACCGGCGCGATATAGCCGACCTCCAGCAACGCGCCCAGTAGCCGGTGAACGGTGCCGCGCGGCAGGCCGGTCGCCTGCATGATCTCGGTCAGGGTCAGCCCCTCCGGCGCGGCGGCCAGGGTATCGAGTATGGTGGCATAGCGGCTGAGAACGCCCCTGGTCTCGGTCACGGTGGTTTCCCCAGATTCCATTTGACTCTCCGGCGGCCGTATAGCACAGTATTCCGTAATACGAAACTATTTTCCGTTTTACGGAACTTTTCCACGAGATCATCATGACCAACGGATGGCAGGCAGGGATCGATATCGGCGGCACATTTACCGATGTGGTCGCGCTCGATCCCTTGTCCGGCGAGGTCCGTGCCGCCAAGGTGGAAACCCGGATCGACGACCGGGTGGCCGGGCTTGTCGACGCGCTGGCGGCGGTCGGGTTGGCCTGGGCCGATGTGGGCGACCTGATCCACGGCACCACCATGGTCACCAACGCCATCGTCGAGGATGATCTGGCCCGGGTCGCGCTGGTCGCCACCGAGGGGTTTGCCGACAGCCTGGCCATTGGCCGCCAGAACCGCCTGCATCTCTACCGCCTCGATCCACCGCCCAAGATCGAACCCCAGGCGCCGGCGGAACGGCGCTTCGAAGTCGCGGAACGGCTGGACCACGAGGGCGCGGTGGTTCTGCCGCTGGAGGCCGGCGCCATCGACGCGGTCATCGCCGAACTGGAGGCAAGCAACATCGAGGCGGTGGCGGTGTCCCTGCTGCATGCCTATGCCAACCCGGCCCATGAGGAAGAACTCGGCCGTCGCCTCGGTAAAAAATTCCCCTTCGTTGCGCTGTCGAATCGAGTCAACCCGGAGGCCCGCGAGTACGAGCGCACGGCCACCACGGCGTTGAGCGCCAGCGTCATGCCGCTGGCCGCCGGTTACCTGGACCGGTTGGAA
>JADFVY010000332.1 GCA_015222795.1 Pseudomonadota bacterium
GATGTCGGCAACGGCGGAAGAAACCAGCCGTCAGTCGGCGAACGTGGCATCCGCCTCGGATCAGGCAACCGCCAACGTGCAGGCCGTCGCGGCCACGGCCGAGGAGCTTTCAGCCTCGATCGCCGAAATCGGCCGCCAGGTCATGCAGTCGGCCAAAATCGCCCAGAACGCGGTGGACGAGGCCGATGCGACCAACGAAACGGTCAAGGGCCTGGCGGAAGCCGCGGCCAAGATTGGCGAGGTGGTAAACCTGATCAACGACATCGCCGGTCAGACCAACCTGCTGGCCCTGAACGCGACCATCGAGGCCGCGCGTGCCGGCGAGGCCGGCAAGGGCTTCGCGGTTGTTGCTCAGGAAGTTAAGAACCTGGCCAACCAGACCGCCAAGGCGACCGAGGAAATCTCGAGCCAGATCGGTTCGGTTCAGGAAGAGACCAATGAAGCCGTCACTGCGATCGAGAAGATCCGCAACATTATCGGCGAGGTCAACGACATCGCCACCACGATCTCTTCCGCGGTCGAGGAGCAGGGCGTTTCCACGCAGGAAATCGCGCGGAACGTTCAGCAGGCGGCCAAGGGCACGCAGGATGTTAACAGCAACATCGAAAGCGTGTCACGGGCGGCCGGCGAGACCGGCACCGCGGCCAACCAAGTGCTCAACGCCAGCCAGGAAATGGCCCAGCAGGCCGAAGGCCTGCGCGGCGAGGTCGACCGCTTCCTGAACGAAGTTCGCGCCGCCTGATTACGGCCGAACAACCGAACAAGACCATACGGGCCGTCCCTCGGGGCGGCCCGTTTTCTTCGACTTGCAGGGTTTGTTAACGATTTTGCCATAAACTGTTTGCCCTGGAGCATCATCCGATCGGATGATGCTCGCCATTTTAAGAAGATAGAGCATCTTTATCCGATTAATTGGATGATGCTCTGGGTTTTATTGCGCCACCGGAGAAAAGCCGATGGATGACGACGATTTCAAGGGCGCGACATCCAGCGCCACAATTCTGAATTTCCCGAGCCCGCAGACACGTAGCCCGGGGGAAGCTGAGGATTCGGGCGCGGGCGCGCCGGACATGGTCGCCATCCAGGCGACCGTTATCAATTTGCTGCTGCAACAGATGCGCCGGCTCCACCAGATCCTGCCGCAGATAGTGGATGGCCTGATCCGCCGGCCCGAGAGCGCATTGATCGCCGGGCATTGGACCGAAGCCGCCGATGGGCAGGATCAACTTCTCTCCACTGTCATGGATATTCTGGGCAAGACAACGCTGTTACCGATCAGCCCGGACCTGATCGCCTCGACGGATCGGTCGGTAATGCGCCTGCGCAGCCTGATCGCGGAATGCCGTCGGCAGCCGGAGGAGCGCGCCGTGCTGTTCGGGTCGGCGGCCCATCTGCGCCACCGCGTGCTGGAAGAGATGGCCATCCTGGACCGGAACCTGGCCGCACTCGACGCCGTGGCACGCAAGGCGGTTGGCCTGGATTAATCTGTTACGTTCGCTCAGGAGACATCCAGCGCGACGACCAGATCATGCGGCTCCACCCGCGTGCCGGGCTTGGCAACAATTTCGGCGACTTCCCCTGAAACCTCGGCATAGACGGCGGTTTCCATCTTCATCGCCTCTATCACGAACAGCCGGTCGCCCGGGGCGACCTTGTCGCCGGCCTTGACCGAGACCGACACGATCAGGCCGGGCATCGGCGCACCGATCTGGCCGGGGTCGGTTTCATCGGCTTTTCGGTGGCCGGCGCCTGCGGCGGCCGCGTTATCGCGCACCTTCACCGTGCGCGGCTGGCCGTTCAGTTCGAAGAAGATCGTTCGGTTGCCGTCCTCGTCGACATCGCCGGTCGCCTGCCAGCGGATGAACAGCGTCTTGCCCTGTTCGATATTGACGCCGACCTCCTGGCCCGCCGCCAGCCCGTAAAAATAGACATCCGTGGGCAGCACGGCGGTATCGCTGTATTTTCGGCGGTGTTTCGCATAGTCGGCGAACACGGCGGGATACATCAGCCATGACGCCAGTTCACGGTCGCTGATATGTCGGCGGGCTTTTTTCTCCGCCTCGGCGCGTTCGGCTTCAAGGTCCGCCGGCTCCATGATCGAGCCCGGGCGCACCGTCAGCGGCTTGGCGCCCTTCAGGATTTTCTTCTGCAGCACCTTCGGGAACCCACCCACCGGCTGGCCGATATTGCCGGAAAACAGCTCGATCACCGATTCCGGGAAGGCGATGTCCTTGTCCGGGTTCTCGATATCCGCGGCCGTCAGCCCGCCGGCCACCATCGACAGCGCCAGGTCGCCCACTACCTTGGAGGTCGGCGTCACCTTTACGATATCGCCGAACATGCGGTTTACCTCGGCATAGGTCCGGGTCACCTTGGGCCATTGCTTCTCCAGCCCCATGGAACGGGCCTGTTCGCGCAGGTTGGTGTATTGCCCGCCGGGCATGCCATGTTCGAACACATCCGACGACCCGGCGCGGATGTCGCTTTCAAAGGCCAGATAGTGCCCGCGCACCTCTTCCCAGTAGTGGGAAGCCTTGTGGATGGTCTCCATGGCGATGCCGGGGTCGCGCGCGCCGCCGGCCAGCGAGGCCACCACTGCGCCCATGCTGGGCTGCGAGGTAAAGCCGGCCATGGCATCCACCGCCAGATCCACCGCGTCCACCCCGGCCTCGGCCGCCGCCAGCACGCTGGCGACTGCGACGCCGCCGGTGTCGTGGGTGTGGAAATGGATCGGCAGGCCGGTCTCCTGCTTCAGGGTCGAGACCAGCAGCCGCGCCGCCGCCGGCTTGCACAGCCCCCCCATGTCCTTGATTGCCAGGATATGGGCGCCGGCCTTCTCCAGCTCCTTCGCCAGGCCCACATAGTATTTCAGATCGTACTTGCCCGGGTCGGGCGCGGTCAGGTCGCCTGTATAACAGATCGCCGCCTCGCACAGCTTTCCGGTCTCCAGCACCGCGTCCATGGCGACGCGCATATTCTCGGCCCAGTTCAGGGAATCGAACACGCGGAACAAATCGACACCGGCCTCGGCCGACTGTTGCACGAAGAAACGCACCACATTGTCGGGGTAGTTCTTGTAACCCACGCCGTTGGCCCCGCGCAGCAGCATCTGTTGCAACAGGTTGGGCGTCTTCTCGCACAGCCGGGCCAGGCGCTCCCACGGGTCCTCGTTCAGGAAGCGCATGGCGACGTCGAAGGTCGCCCCGCCCCAGCTTTCCAGCGACAGAAGCTGCGAGAATTCATGCGCATACCAGGGCGCGGCGGCCAGAATGTCGTGCGATCGCACGCGGGTCGCCAGCAGCGACTGGTGGGCGTCGCGCATGGTGGTGTCGGTGATCAGCAGCTTTTTCTGTTTCAGCATCCATTGGGCGAAACCCTCCGCGCCCAGCTTCTCCAGCAACTGCTTGCCGCCGTCCGGCGGGCCGCCGGCGGGCGGGCGGGGCGCCTGGGGCGGCGGCAACAGGCCCGGCTCGGCGCGGTCCTTTACTTCCGGGTTGCCGTTCACCAGCAC
>JADFVY010000333.1 GCA_015222795.1 Pseudomonadota bacterium
ATGGCAAATCTTGATAAACTGGCCGACGACCTGTCTGCCCTTACCGTGCTTGAGGCAGCCGATCTGTCCAAGATGCTTGAGGAAAAATGGGGCGTTTCGGCCGCCGCACCGGCGGCTGCCGCCGCCGCTGCTGCTCCGGCTGAAGCCGCCGAGGAAAAGGACACCTTCGACGTTATTCTGACCGCTTTCGGCGAGAAGAAAATCAACGTCATCAAGGAAGTCCGCGCTATCACGGGTCTTGGGCTGAAGGAAGCCAAGGATCTCGTCGAGGGTGCGCCGAAACCTGTTAAGGAAGGCGCGACCAAGGACGAGGCCGAAGAGATCAAGAAGAAACTGGAAGAGGCTGGCGCGAGCGTTGAGCTCAAATAGTCAGTCTTGTCAGGGCCTTTTGGGCCGCGAGGGGCACGCCGTTTGGCGTTGCCCCTCGACGCGCCTCCGGTGGTTGGCCCTGTTTGATTAAGTCAGTTTGTCGTCGCGAATCGTATTAGACGAGGTTTTAGATTATGGCGAAGTCGTTCACGGGGCGTAAGCGTATCCGCAAGAGTTTCGGTCGAATTCCCGAAGTCGCGCCTATGCCGAACCTGATCGAAGTCCAGAGGTCTTCGTATGATAATTTCCTGCAAATGGATATTGCATCCGAAAAGCGTGGAGATTTCGGCCTGGAAGCGGTTTTCAAGTCGGTGTTCCCGATCCGGGATTTCTCCGAGCGCGCACAGCTTGAGTTTGTGCGCTACGAGCTGGAGGATCCAAAATACGACACGGAAGAGTGTCAGCAACGGGGCATTACCTATGCCGCGCCGCTGAAGGTCACTCTGCGTCTGGTCGTGTGGGATGTCGATGAGGATACCGGCGCACGCTCGATTCGCGACATCAAGGAACAGGACGTCTACATGGGCGACATGCCCCTGATGACGGGCAACGGTACCTTCATCGTGAACGGCACCGAACGCGTGATTGTCAGTCAGATGCACCGTTCGCCGGGCGTCTTCTTCGATCATGACAAGGGCAAGACTCACTCGTCGGGCAAGTTTCTGTTTGCCGCGCGGGTGATTCCCTATCGCGGGTCCTGGCTGGATTTCGAGTTCGACGCCAAAGACCTGCTCTTCGTGCGTATCGACCGCCGCCGCAAATTGCCGGCATCGACCTTGCTGCTGGCGCTTGACAGCGACAAGACGGCGGCGCTGCGTATTGAGCGCGCGAAAGACGATAAAGGGCTTGAGCCGCATGAAGCGCAAGGCATGTCGAAGGAAGAAGTCCTTGACTACTTCTATGACACCGTCAACTACGTGGCGACCAAGAAGGGCTGGAAATCCAAATTCGACATCGAACGCATGCGCGGGCTCAAGGTCGCGACGGATATGGTCGATGCCAAAACCGGCAATGTGGTGGCCGAGGCCGGATCCAAGCTGACGCCCAGGGTGATCAAGAAACTGATCGAGGATGGGTTGAAGGAAATCCTGGTCAGTGAAGAGGATATCATCGGCGGCTATATTGCCGAGGATATGATCGACGAAAATACCGGAGAGATTTTCGCCGAAGCCGGCGCTGAGATTACCGAAGAGGTGTTGGCCACGCTCGCCGAGGCCGGCTGCAAGATATTGCCGATGCTGTCGATCGATCATGTCAATGTGGGCGCCTATGTCCGCAACACGCTGGCCGGCGACAAGAACGCCAACCGCGAAGAAGCCCTGATCGACATCTATCGCGTGATGCGCCCCGGCGAACCACCGACCCTGGAAACGGCGGAAGCGCTGTTCAAGGGCCTGTTCTTCGACAATGAGCGTTACGATCTGTCGTCCGTGGGCCGCGTGAAAATGAACTCGCGCCTCGAAATGGAGACCGACGATCAGGTCCGCACGCTGCGCAAGGAAGATATCCTTTCCATTATGAATACGCTCGTCAATCTCAAGGACGGGCGCGGCGATATTGACGACATCGATCATCTGGGCAATCGCCGGGTGCGTTCGGTCGGCGAGCTGATGGAAAACCAGTACCGCATCGGTCTGTTGCGCATGGAGCGCGCGATCCGCGAGCGCATGAGCTCGGTCGATATCGACAGCGTTATGCCGCATGACCTGATCAACGCCAAGCCGGCGGCGGCGGCGGTTCGCGAGTTCTTTGGCTCGTCGCAGCTGTCGCAGTTCATGGATCAGACCAACCCGCTGTCGGAAATTACCCATAAGCGCCGCCTTTCGGCGCTTGGCCCGGGTGGCCTGACGCGTGAGCGCGCCGGGTTTGAGGTGCGCGATGTGCATCCGACCCATTACGGCCGGATTTGCCCGATCGAAACGCCGGAAGGTCCGAACATCGGACTGATCAACAGCCTGGCGACCTACGCGCGGGTCAACCAGTACGGCTTTATCGAAACGCCGTACCGCAAGGTAGTCGACGGCAAGGTCACCGACGAAGTGGAATATATGTCGGCGATGGACGAGGGCCGCTATACAGTGGCCCAGGCCAACGCCGAGCTGGATTCCGAGAAACGGTTCGTCGCCGATCTGGTGAGCTGCCGGCGTGGCGGGGAATACATCATGTCTCTCTCGGACGAGATCAACCTGATGGACGTCTCGCCGAGGCAGATTGTCTCGGTGGCCGCGGCGCTGATCCCGTTCCTGGAGAACGATGACGCCAACCGCGCGCTGATGGGATCGAACATGCAGCGCCAGGCGGTGCCGCTGATCCGCGCCGAGGCGCCGTTGGTCGGCACCGGCATGGAAGAGCGGGTCGCCCGGGATTCCGGCGTCAGCATCGTCGCGGGTAGAACCGGCGTTATCGACCAGGTTGACGCCACCCGTATCGTGGTTCGCGCAACCGGCGAAACGGCCTCAAGCGAGTCACGCGTCGACATCTATAATCTGTTGAAATTCCAGCGTTCCAACCAGAACACCTGCATTACCCAGCGTCCGCTGGTGAAGGTGGGCGATGTGGTGAAGGATGGCGATATTATCGCTGATGGCCCCTCGACCCAGCTTGGCGAGTTGGCGCTTGGCCGCAACGTGCTGGTCGCCTTCATGCCCTGGAATGGATACAACTTCGAGGATTCGATCCTGATTTCGGAGCGTATCGTGCGCGACGACGTCTTCACTTCGATCCATATTGAGGAATTCGAGGTCATGGCCCGCGATACCAAGTTGGGCCAGGAGGAAATCACTCGCGATATCCCGAACGTGGGCGAGGAAGGCCTCAAGAATCTCGACGAGGCTGGCATTACCTATATCGGCGCCGAGGTTCATGCGAGCGATATCCTGGTCGGCAAGGTGACGCCGAAGGGTGAATCCCCGATGACCCCGGAAGAAAAGCTGCTTCGCGCGATCTTCGGCGAAAAAGCCTCCGATGTTCGCGATACCTCCTTGCGCGTCCCCCCGGGCGTGACCGGGACGGTGGTTGAGGTGCGGGTGTTCTCGCGCCGTGGCGTGGACAAAGATGAACGCGCACTGGCCATTGAGCGGTCGGAAATCGAACGTCTGGGCAAGGATCGCGACGATGAGCGCGGCATTCTCGAACGCTCGCTGCGCAGCCGTCTTAATGAAGTGCTTCCGGACATGGTTGCGACCGGCGGACCCAAGGGGCTGGCGTCAGGGACGAAACTGACTCCTGAAGTGCTTGATGACTTTACCATCGGACAGCTTCGCCAGATCGTCGTAAATGCCGACAAGGTCAACGACGAATTGGAAGCGTTGAACCGGCAATTCGACGAGGCGATTGGTCGCCTGCAGCATCGGTTCGACGACAAGGTCGAAAAACTGCAGCGTGGCGACGATTTGCTGCCGGGCGTGATGAAGATGGTCAAGGTGTTCGTCGCGGTAAAGCGCAAGCTGCAGCCGGGCGACAAGATGGCCGGACGTCACGGCAACAAGGGTGTGATCTCCAGGATCATGCCGATCGAGGACATGCCCTATCTCGAAGACGGTACACAGGTCGACATTGTGCTCAACCCGCTCGGCGTGCCCAGCCGCATGAATGTCGGGCAGATTCTAGAAACTCATCTGGGATGGGCATCGGCGGGTCTCGGTGGGCAAATCGCGGATTTGCTTTCCGGTATCAAGTACAAGGGCGATAACGACGAGAAGCTTCGCAAGCATCTAGAGAGCGTTTACGGCAAGGAGACCTATAAGGAAGACATTGCCGTAATGGGCGAGGGCGAGTTGCTGGAACTGGCGGGTAACCTGACCAACGGCGTGCCGATGGCGACCCCGGTGTTCGATGGCGCCCGCGAGGACGACATTGTCCAAATGCTTGATCTTGCCGGGCTGGAGCGATCCGGCCAGGTATCGCTGACAGATGGTCGAACCGGCGAGACGTTCGACCGCAAGGTAACGGTCGGCTATATCTATATGCTGAAGCTCCACCATCTCGTGGACGATAAGATCCATGCCCGTTCCATCGGCCCGTACAGCCTGGTTACCCAGCAGCCGCTGGGCGGCAAGGCGCAGTTCGGCGGGCAGCGTTTCGGCGAGATGGAAGTGTGGGCGCTGGAGGCTTATGGCGCCGCTTATACGCTGCAGGAAATGCTGACCGTGAAATCGGATGACGTTTCCGGCCGTACCAAGGTCTATGAGGCAATCGTCCGGGGCGATGACAATTTCGAGGCTGGCATACCGGAGTCCTTCAACGTTTTGGTGAAGGAACTTCGTTCGCTCGGCCTCAATGTCGAGCTCATGGAGAGTGGATACTGATCCGGGGTGTTTTGGGCGGGTCGTAACAGACCCGCCTGCCACCTACGGAGAAACAAGAAACCCAGGGGATACCCATGCAAGAGTTGATGAACATCTTCGGTCAGCCGTCTGGCCCGCAGAGCTTCGATTCGATCCAGATCGCCATCGCGAGCCCGGAGCGGATCCGGTCGTGGTCGTTCGGTGAGATCAAAAAACCCGAAACCATCAACTACCGGACCTTCAAGCCGGAGCGTGACGGCCTGTTCTGCGCCCGCATCTTTGGTCCGATCAAGGATTACGAGTGCCTGTGCGGCAAATACAAGCGCATGAAATATCGCGGTATCATCTGCGAGAAATGCGGTGTCGAGGTAACGTTGTCCAAGGTCCGGCGCGAGCGCATGGGCCATATCGAGCTGGCCTCGCCGGTAGCCCATATCTGGTTCCTGAAGTCGCTGCCCAGCCGCATCGGCCTGCTGCTGGACATGACGCTGAAGGATCTCGAGCGCGTTCTCTATTTTGAAAGCTTCGTCGTAACCGAGCCTGGCCTGACCTCGCTGAACATGTACCAGCTCCTTTCCGAAGAGGAGTTCATGGATGCCCAGGACGAGTTCGGGGACGAGAACTTCACCGCCAAGATCGGCGCCGAGGCCATGAAGGACATGCTGTCCGCGCTTGATCTCGAGGAAGATCGCGTGACGGTGCATACCGAGTTGAAGGAGACCAACTCCGAGGCCAAGCGCAAGAAGCTGGTGAAGCGGCTCAAACTGATCGAGGCGTTTATCGATTCGGGCGCCCGCCCGGAATGGATGATCCTGGATGTCGTGCCGGTGATCCCGCCCGAGCTGCGCCCGCTGGTACCGCTGGATGGTGGCCGTTTCGCGACGTCGGATCTCAACGATCTTTATCGCCGCGTTATTAACCGCAACAATCGCCTGAAGCGGCTGATCGAACTGCGCGCGCCCGATATCATCGTGCGTAACGAAAAGCGGATGCTGCAGGAGGCGGTTGACGCCCTGTTCGACAATGGCCGGCGCGGCCGCGTCATCACCGGCGCCAACAAGCGCCCGCTGAAGTCGCTCAGCGACATGCTGAAAGGCAAACAGGGACGTTTCCGCCAGAATCTGCTGGGCAAGCGCGTCGATTATTCCGGCCGTTCGGTTATCGTGGTCGGGCCGGAATTGCTGCTGCATCAGTGCGGCCTGCCGAAGAAGATGGCGCTGGAGCTGTTCAAGCCCTTCATCTATTCGAAGCTGGAGCTCTACGGCATGGCCTCGACCATCAAGGCGGCCAAGCGCATGGTGGAAAAAGAACGCCCGGAAGTCTGGGATATCCTTGAAGAGGTGATCCGCGAGCATCCGGTAATGCTGAACCGGGCGCCGACCTTGCATCGTCTCGGCATCCAGGCCTTCGAACCGAAGTTGATCGAGGGCAAGGCGATTCAGCTGCATCCACTGGTATGCACAGCTTTCAACGCCGACTTTGACGGTGATCAGATGGCCGTCCATGTGCCGCTGTCACTGGAAGCGCAGCTGGAAGCGCGTGTGCTGATGATGTCGACCAATAACATCCTCTCACCGGCCAATGGCAAGCCGATTATCGTGCCGTCGCAGGATATCGTGCTGGGTCTATACTGGATGTCCATGGAGCGCGAGGGCGCCCCGGGCGAGGGCATGTCCTTCGCCAACCTGGCCGAAGTGAAGTATGCGCTGGACCAGAAAGTTGTCGATCTGCATGCGAAGATCACAGCGCGCTACGAGACCGTCGACGAAGAGGGCAACCCGGTCAGGCTGCGTATCGAAACGACACCGGGACGACTGATCATGTCGGAAATATTGCCGCGCCATCCGCGCGTGCCATTCGACCTGATCAATCGGGTGCTGACCAAGCGGGAAGTTTCGAACGTCATCGAAATCGTGTATCGCCAGTGCGGCCAGAAGGAGACGGTCATTTTTGCCGACCGACTCATGACCATGGGATTTGGCCAGGCCTGCACCGCGGGCATTTCCTTCGGCAAGGACGATCTGATCATCCCGAAGGCCAAGGAGAAACTGATCGCCGATTCCCAGAAGGCGGTCAAGGAATACGAACAGCAGTATCTCGACGGCCTGATCACGCAGCTGGAAAAGTACAACAAGGTCATCGACGTCTGGTCGGATTGCACCGACCGCGTGGCCGACGAGATGATGAAGGTCATGCAGGCGCCGGGCCCCGATGGCGAGTTGAACTCGGTGTACATCATGGCGCATTCCGGCGCCCGTGGGTCGGCGGCCCAGATTAAACAGCTCGCCGGCATGCGTGGACTGATGGCCAAGCCGTCGGGCGAAATTATCGAGACACCGATCATCTCCAACTTTAAGGAGGGACTTTCGGTCCTCGAATATTTCAACTCGACCCATGGCGCCCGAAAGGGGCTGGCCGATACCGCGCTGAAGACCGCGAACTCCGGCTACCTGACGCGCCGTCTTGTGGATGTTGCGCAGGACTGTATC
Source organism: Pseudomonadota bacterium (assembly GCA_015222795.1). Lineage (GTDB taxonomy): Bacteria > Pseudomonadota > Alphaproteobacteria > UBA8366 > JADFVY01 > JADFVY01. The sequence goes on from JADFVY010000333.1 coordinate 7,145, forward strand.
GTGGTCGAGGAAGATTGCGGGACTACCGACGGCTTGATGATGCGGGCCGTGGTTGATGGCGGCGAAGTAATCGAGGAGCTGTCCGAACGCATCCTGGGCCGTTACTCGTCTGTCGATATCGTTGACCCGCTGTCGGGCGACGTCATCGTTAAGGCGGGCGATTTTGTCAGCGAGGAGAAGGTCATCGAAATCGAACGCGCGGGGGTGGATTTGGTAAAGATCCGCTCGGCGCTGACCTGCGAAACGCACCCGGGCATTTGCGGCAAATGCTACGGCCGCGATCTGGCGCGTGGCACGAAGGTGAATATCGGCGAGGCTGTCGGCGTGATCGCGGCGCAATCGATCGGCGAGCCGGGCACGCAGTTGACCATGCGAACCTTCCATATCGGCGGCGCGGCACAGCGCGGGGCGGAGCAGTCCTCGGTTGAATCGACCCTGGACGGCGTCGTGACCATCGAAAACCGCAACGTTGTTATCGACACTACCAAGACGCCGGTGGTGATGGGCCGCAACTGTGAAATTATCGTCAAGGACGACCAGGGTCGCGAGCGTGCGCGTCACCGCGTACCCTACGGCGCCCGATTGCTGGTCGATGAAGCGGCCAATGTCGAGCGCGGCCAGCGTCTGGCGGAATGGGACCCCTATACCATCCCGATCATTACCGAGAAGGAAGGTATTGCCCATTATATGGACATGGTCGAAGGCCTGTCGATTCGCGAGACGATGGACGAGGCGACCGGCATTTCCAGCAAGGTCGTCGTCGACTGGAAACAGCAGCCGCGAGGCGCGGATCTGAAGCCGCGTATCACGCTGCGCGACAAGAAGGATGAGGTCATCACACTGGCCAATGGCCTGGAGGCCCGTTACTTCATGTCGGTCGACGCCATCCTGTCGGTCGAGAACGGCTCGAAAGTCCAGGCCGGCGACGTGCTGGCCCGTATCCCGCGCGAATCAGGCAAGAACCGCGACATCACGGGTGGTCTACCGCGCGTGGCCGAGCTGTTCGAGGCGCGCAAGCCCAAGGATTATGCGATTATCAGCGAGGGCGAGGGCCGTGTCGAATTCGGCAAAGACTACAAGACCAAACGGCGCATCATCGTGGTTCCGACCGAGGAAGGGAAGGATCCTGTCGAGTATCTGATCCCCAAGGGCAAGCATATCAGTGTCCAGGAAGGTGATCATGTCGAGACCGGCGATCTGCTGATGGATGGCAATCCGGTGCCGCATGATATCCTGCATGTGCTGGGTGTTGAGGCGCTGGCAAATTATCTGGTTAAGGAAATCCAGGACGTCTACCGATTGCAGGGCGTGAAGATTAACGACAAACATATCGAGGTGATCGTCCGCCAGATGTTGCAGAAGGTGGAGGTCGACGATCCCGGCGACACTATCCTGCTGGCCGGCGAGCAGGTCGACCGCGACGAGTTCGACGCGCTTAACGACAAGGCGGTTGCCGAAGGCGGCATGGCGGCTCGTGGGCGGCCGGTGCTGCAGGGCATCACCAAGGCGTCGCTGCAGACCAAGTCCTTCATTTCGGCGGCCTCGTTCCAGGAAACTACCCGCGTCCTAACCGAAGCGGCGGTTTCCGGGCGGATGGATACGTTGGAAGGTTTGAAGGAGAACGTTATCGTCGGTCGACTGATACCTGCCGGCACGGGCGCGTCGGTCAACCGGACCCGGATAACGGCGGGCGACCGGGATCGCGTAATCAGCGAGGCAAGCGCCGCCGAAGCTCTTTCGAAGGACGCCGACGACGTCCAAACTCCAGAGGGTGAGACCGCGGACGCGTAAGCTCTGTCCGGGAGGCGGAACGATCATATCGATCCGCCTCCCGCGTGGCTTTGACGTACCCATAAAATACTTTGAAAAAAACCGAAATCTGCTGTTGACGATATCATGGGGCGTGAATACTATGCGCCCGCTTTCAGGGGGCTGGCCGTAGAGTCTGTCCGGATGTTCCGGTCACGATCTATACGCAGCGCCCAACGACCCTGAAAACCGACATAAGCCGGATGAGCCGGCTGCTTACACGACCAACTACCGGAGGCGCGGGATCGCTCCTTGCGACCGGTGGCTTGTCGCATCGCGATTATGGCGATAGCGGCCGGGGTGGTGTGGGATACAGAACTGAGGACGATAGAGAATGCCGACGATCAATCAGTTGATCAGAAAACCGCGTAAGTCGCCGCCGACCCGTAACAAGGTGCCGGCGCTTGAGGCTTGTCCGCAGAAACGTGGCGTATGCACCCGCGTCTATACGACGACGCCGAAGAAGCCGAACTCGGCGCTTCGCAAGGTGGCTCGCGTGCGCCTGACCAACGGTTTCGAAGTGACGAGTTATATCCCGGGTGTGGGGCATAACCTTCAGGAACATTCCGTTGTTCTGCTTCGTGGTGGCCGAGTGAAGGATCTTCCCGGCGTTCGCTACCACATGATTCGCGGCACCCTGGACACCCAGGGCGTCAAGGACCGTCGCCAGCGCCGTTCGAAATACGGCGCGAAGCGGCCGAAATAGAGCGGGGGAGTCAGGCATGTCAAGACGCCGCGCAGCAGAAAAACGCGAGATTCTCCCCGACGCCAAGTTTGGCGACGTGGTGCTCAGCAAGTTCATGAACATCGTCATGGTGGACGGCAAGAAGTCCGCCGCCGAGCGAATTGTCTATGGCGCCTTCGATCTGATCGAAAAGCGCAATAGCACCGACCCGGTGAAGCTGTTCCATGACGCGCTTGAAAATGTTAAGCCGCAAATGGAAGTGCGCTCCAGGCGCGTCGGTGGTGCCACCTATCAGGTGCCGGTCGATGTGCGCCCGGTCCGTGCCCAGGCGCTGGCCTTCCGCTGGTTGATCGCGATGGCCCGCAAACGGTCGGAAAACACCATGGTCGAGCGTCTGTCGGGCGAATTGGCCGACGCCGCCAATAACCGCGGCGCCGCGGTAAAGAAGCGTGAAGATACGCATCGGATGGCTGAAGCCAACCGCGCCTTCTCGCATTACCGCTGGTAAAGATTAAGAACGAAACCGGACAAAGCAGTCATGGCACGCACAACACCCATCGAGCGGTACCGCAATATTGGCATCATGGCCCATATTGACGCCGGAAAGACCACGACGACTGAGCGAATCCTGTATTATACCGGCCGTTCACACAAGATCGGCGAGGTCCATCACGGTAGCGCCACCATGGACTGGATGGAACAGGAGCAAGAGCGCGGCATTACCATTACGTCCGCCGCGACGACCGCATTCTGGAACGACTACCGCATCAACATCATCGACACCCCGGGCCATGTGGATTTCACCATTGAGGTTGAACGTTCGCTACGCGTGCTCGACGGCGCCGTTACCGTGTTCGACAGCGTTGCCGGGGTTGAGCCGCAGTCGGAGACCGTCTGGCGCCAGGCCGACAAATACAAAGTGCCGCGCATCTGTTTCGTCAACAAGATGGACCGCATGGGCGCTGATTTCTTCCGCTGCGTCGATATGATCGTTGACCGCCTGGGCGCGAAGCCGCTGGTGCTGCAGCTGCCGATCGGCAGCGAGGGCGATTTTGCCGGCGTCATCGATCTCGTCAAGATGAAGGCGATCCGCTGGAAGGACGAAAATCTCGGCGCCGAGTTCATCGAGGAAGATATCCCGGCCGACATGGCCGACCAGGCCGCCGAATATCGCGAAAAACTGATCGAACTTGCCGTCGAACAGGACGATGTCGCGATGGAGGCTTATCTGGAGGGCACCGAGCCCGACGAAGCGACTCTCAAGAAATGCATCCGCAAGGGCGCGATCAACAGCTACGCCGTTCCGGTGCTGCTCGGATCTGCTTTTAAGAACAAGGGGGTTCAGCCGTTGCTGGACGCGGTCGTCGATTATCTGCCCTCTCCGCTGGATATCGGCGCGGTCAAGGGGCTCGAAGTCGAGGGCGAAGAGGTGTTGACCCGTGAGCCTAACGACGAGGCCCCGTTCTCGGCGCTCGCGTTCAAAATTATGAACGACCCCTTCGTTGGTTCGTTAACTTTCGCGCGTGTTTATTCGGGCGTACTCGAAAGTGGCACCCCCACCCTGAATACGATCAAGGACAACCGCGAACGTGTTGGCCGCATGCTGCTGATGCATGCCAACAGTCGCGAAGACATCAAGGAGGCACATGCCGGCGATATCGTCGCCATCTGTGGCCTTAAGAATACCACGACCGGCGACACGCTGTGCGATCCCTCCAAGCCGATCGTGCTGGAGCGTATGGAGTTTCCCGACCCGGTCATCGAGATCGCGGTTGAGCCGAAAACCAAGGCTGATCAGGAAAAAATGTCCCAGGCGCTGCAGCGGTTGGCCGCCGAGGACCCCAGCTTCCGCGTTACGTCGGATATCGAAAGCGGCCAGACCATCATCAAGGGCATGGGCGAACTGCATCTCGATATCATCGTCGATCGCATGAAGCGCGA
>JADFVY010000334.1 GCA_015222795.1 Pseudomonadota bacterium
CATGGCTTGAGCTTTCCGGACAAAAAATCCCGTTCCACCGTCAACTCGCCGATCTTGGCGTGCAGATCCTTCAGCGCTTCCTTCGCCTTGAATTCAGGATTGTACTGCTTGCGTTTCGACATCTCTGTCCTTCCTCTCTCCGAAGGCCAGAAAACATTAAAACAGTAGCTTATGTCACTGTCCGATTTCCGGGGAGTAGCTCGGTAGCGAGCTCTTCCGGGCTGATCGCTAAACACGCGATGCGTCCGTGCGACGTTCGCGCAGCCGGGTATTGTCGGGATAAACGCGCAGGCGCGGGACCAGGCCTTTTTGCAGGGCGCGCTGTACGCCTTCCCAGTAATCCAGCGTCATCAGCTCGCCATGCTCCTCGCGGAACAGATCCTGTAGCGCGCGATCCGGGATGCGCAGGCCGACGTCGGTTTCTTCGGGCAGGAATACGTAACCGGTCTCGAAGAACCAGTCGGGTGGATCTTCCTCGCCGTCGAAGCGGTCCTGATTGGTGCGGATCTTGATATCGGTCAGCGGCTCGACCGCGTCGTAATCGAACAGATAGACCTTCAGGAAACGGCTGACACCGTAATTGCGCCCGTCCAGATCCTTGTTGAAAATATTGGCCGCCGCATTGTTGCGAATGCAATGTCCCAGATTGATCACCGCAGTCCGCGCGTCCCGGGGCGATGCGGTTTCCAGGTAGACCGGCAGGGGGATCATCTTGGTCTGCACGATCAGATGCCTGAAAATCAGGTAATCGTCCTGTTCGCTCACGGTCTCGCCGGCGAACGCCAGCAATTCTTCGGTCAGTTCCGGCGCGAACCGGCCTTTGTCCAGCCTGATGTTGTAATAAATCAGGTTGTCCAGCATGCTGCCGGTCCGGTTGATCTCATGGACACGGCTGTATTTGGCCAGCACCTTGGGGATGCCCTCGAATTCACCCCATTTGTAGTGTTCGGTCGGCTTGTCGCGGATTACCTTCAGCACGTAGTCCGACGAGGGCGCGGAAAATCCGATCGCCACCGTGCCGCGGAACCCCACCGCCACATCGTATAACTCGCCCGTGGCCATCAGTTCGCGGCGCAACTCCTCCACCACCGCGACCTTGCCCAGATGATTGACGCCAAAGGTGGAGTAATGCAGTCCCAGCGGGCGCTGCGGCATGATGCTGTAAAGGAAGGCCGCGACCTCGTGATAATGCGGGATGGTGACGTGGAAGTTGGCCAGGGTCGAGCTGAACAGGTTATGGACGTCGGCCTCGCCGGTCAGAACCGCATCGATGAAGATACCGCGGGTATGGTTTTCCAGCGACAGCACGAAGGGGCGATAGCTGTAGTCCTTCATGATGATGCGCCCGACGATATAGACGCCGCGATTTCGGTAGAAGCCCGACTTGATCGTCTGGATCGCCTGGAAGGCGCGGCGGTCACCGCCGTCGAATCCGTAATCGCGATTGGCCCGTTCGGCGACCATTGTCGCGTCCAGTTCGATATCCTGGAAGGGTTTGCTGAAATCCGGCGCCCGCAATATTTCCATTACCAGCTCGGGCGTAATGGTTGCGCCGCCCGGGAAATCGCGATGCACCATGACCTGCCGCTGCCCGGTCTGGCCGGAAGTTCCATAGGAATACTCCACCGGTGTCCATTCGTCCTGGAACAGGATGCGCCGCGCCGAATGAATATAGGCCAGCGCCAGATCCTGCTCGTAGCGCCCGGCTGTCAGCGGCGCGCAGGCCTCCTCGATGCGCCGCCACAGCGGCTCGTCGGCGGTAAGTTCCGGCAGTACCCGGGTCAGCCGGCGCGCGGTCTGTCGCACGGTCTCGCTGTAAATGGTCAGGCGCCGCCGCGCCACCGTCAGCGAGGTGGCGGGGTCGCGATTTTCAAACGCCTCCTTGGCGGCCCATGCCAACCGCTGATATTCCGTATAATAGGCGTCGAACACCGCCAGGATCGCCTCGGCGGTCAAGTCGACGGCCTCCGCCTGGTCGCGCGCGCGCGCGATTTTCTCGAAGCCTTCCAGGGCCTCGAAGATCATTTCCTGACCGCCTGACAGCGATATCTCGTGCACCATGGGTTTGTTCCCGCCGTTACCGCCCCATCATAGCGGGATTTTACGCGCCGTGGGTATGCGGCTTACTGTCCGCCGCTGAATTTCTGGCCCGACACCGCCGGGTGATAGAGTGGCTGCACCACGTTGCCGGCCGGGTCGCGGACGTGGAAGCTGCGGGCGCCGTCGCCGTGATCATGGGGTTTGTCCAGCAAGTCCGCGCCCACTTCTTTCATGTAGTCGAACCAGGTCTGAAGTTCCTCCTTGCTGTCGACGATGAAACCGAAATGGTCCATCGTGCCGGCCGCCGCATCCGGCGCGCCGTCCAGTGCCCGGCCCAGCGACAGATTGTCGTTGCCCAGGGTCAGATAAACCAGGTTATCGCTGGCCCGGCGCAGCACCGTCATGCCGATAATTTCGACATAGAAGCGCTCGCATTCCTCCAGGTTCGCGACCTTCAGCGCCAGATGGCGCAGGCCGTTCGGCGGGCTGGGTCTTGTGGTCATGGGGCTCGGTCCTTAATCTCTCGCGGGCGCAATGGGATGGAGGTTCATGTGTACTGTATCATCGTAAAGACGGAACTGAAGGAGGGGGCGAGGAAAAAATTCCTCGACGCCATGCTGCCCAACGCCGAGGCTTCCGCGCGCGACGAGCCGGGTTGCATGGTCTTTGACGTGCTGGAAATGCGCGAGGAGCCGGATACCTTCCTGTTATACGAAGTCTACGAAAGCCAGGCCGCTCTGGAA
>JADFVY010000335.1 GCA_015222795.1 Pseudomonadota bacterium
AGCATCGCCCGCGCACGCCCTCCTGCCGAGGGGGCGGGAAACACGATCCCATGGGTACCATCCGTCTGATGCACACCACTAGTCACGCCATGCACCAGGCGAGGATACCCTTCTGCGCATGCAGCCTGTTTTCGGCCTCGTCCCAGACCACCGATTGCGGGCCGTCGATAACCGCGGTGGTCACCTCTTCCTCGCGATGCGCCGGCAGGCAATGCATGAAGATCGCATCGGCGGCAGCCTTGCCCATCAGCGCCTCGTTGATCTGATAGGGTTTTAGCAAATTGTGCCGGTTGGCGGCATCCTTGTCGCCCATGGAAACCCAGGCATCGGTGACCACACAATCGACGCCGGCGACGGCTTCCTCGGGATCACGGGTAACGACGATTTTCGCGCCCTGTGCCTTGGCCCAGGCCACGGCATCGGGCATGGGCGCCAGTTCCGCCGGGCAGGCCAGGCGCAATTCGAAATCGAAGCGCGCCGCGGCATGGATCCAGCTCGTCGCCATGTTATTGCCGTCGCCGCACCAGGCGACGCTGCGCCCGGCGACCGGGCCTCTATGCTCCTCGAAGGTCATGACGTCCGCCATCAGCTGACAGGGATGGGAACGATCGGTCAGGCCGTTGATCACCGGCACGGTGGCGTTTTCGGCCAGCGCGATCAGCTTTTCCGGAGCGTCGGTGCGGATCATGATCGCATCCACGAAACGCGACAGCACGCGCGCGGTATCCTCGACGGACTCACCGCGGCCGAGCTGCATTTCATCGGGGCTCAGCACCACGGCCTCGCCGCCGAGTTGGCGAATGCCGACCTCAAAGCTGACCCGCGTGCGGGTCGAGGGTTTCTCGAAGATCATCGCCAGGGTCTTGCCTTGCAGCGGGCGCGGGTCCGCCGCCGTGCCGTCCTTCAGGGCCTTGCCGAGATCGAGGATGCCACGCAAATCTTCCTTCCCCACCCGGTCGAGGTCGAGGAAATGTTGCGGGTTACTCATGCGTCCGGCTTCCATGCGACGGCCACCTTCTCGATGATCCCCGCCGCCTCTTCTATATGGGCCTGTTCGATAATCAGCGGCGGCAGGATACGCACAACGTTTTCGGCCGCCGGCACGGTCAGCAACCCGGCCTCGCGCAGCGCGACCACCATCTCGCCCCCGGTCACGGCGCATTCCAGTCCCAGCATCAGGCCGGCGCCGCGCACCGACTTGAAGATCTCCGGGAACATCTTCACGATCGCCTGCAGCCGGCCATAAAGGCTCTCGCCCATGGCCTGCACATTTTCCATGAAGCCATCGGACAGCATCACGTCCATCACCGCATTGCCGACGGTGGTGGCGAGCTGATTGCCACCGTATGTCGTGCCGTGCAGGCCGGCCGTCATGCCGCGCGCGGCCTCCTCGGTCGCCAGGATCGCACCCAGCGGGAAGCCGCCGCCTATGCCCTTGGCGGATGCCACGACATCGGGCTTGATCTCGGCCCACTCATGGGCGAACAGCTTGCCGGTCCGGCCCATGCCGCACTGGATTTCGTCGAGGAACAGCAGGATGCCGTATTCGTCGCAAACGGTGCGCAATTCCTTCAAGAACCGCAGGTCGGCCTTGCGGATACCGCCCTCGCCCTGGATGGGCTCCACGAGGATCGCCGCGGTCTCGTCGGTGACGGCGGCGCGAACCTCGTTGAGATTGTTGAAGGCGACCTGATCGAACCCATCCACCCTGGGCCCGAATCCGTCCAGATGCTTGGCATTACCGGCGGCGGACAACGTCGCCAGCGAACGGCCATGGAAGGCGCCCTCAAAGGTAATAATCCGCCATTTTTGCGGATTACCCCCGACATGGTGATAGCGCCGGCAGAGCTTGATGCCGCCCTCCATCGCCTCAACGCCGGAATTGCAGAAGAACACCGTGTTGGCGAAGGACGCCGCGACCAGCCGGTCGGCCAGCCTGGTCTGTTCCGGCACCGTATAGAGGTTCGAGGTATGCCACAGCTTCGCCGCCTGGCCCTGCAGCGCCTTGACCAGATGAGGATGGGCATGGCCGAGGCTGTTCACCGCGATGCCCGCCGCGAAGTCGAGATATCGTCGGCCGTCGGTGGCGATCAGATAAACACCTTCACCCCGCTCGAAAGCGATCTCGGACCGGCCATATGTCGGCATCACGGATGGAATCACGGCTTACCCCCTCCCAGGGTTAAAAATACACTCGGTTCAACGGAAGCCGGGGAGTATCTGCATTTGGGATTGCGCTGTCAACGGGGGGGAAATCTGCTCCGGTCAGGATTGGGCATGGCGCAGAAGCCGGGCCGTTTCAGGCGCGCCCAAGGGGTGGCTGACATAATCCTCGACCCGCGCCGTCCACGCGTCGTTTTCGGGATCGGCAAACGCCAGAGGCGGCGGCGCGATATCCGTGCGCTCATGGAAAATCGCGTGCTTGGCGCCGCCGGTGGAGGCCAGATATTTGCGCACACCGATGCAGCCCTGGTCCCGCGCGGCGGCCGGAAGATGGACCTGGGCCAGCCAGGCGCCGAAATCTTCATCGCTCCCAGCGGTATCGCAAAGCGCCAGGGCGATCATCTCCGCGTCGATGGCGGGTTTGTTTTCGTTGGCGACGCCATCGCCGTTGACCTCCCACTCCCCGGACAGGATCAAACTCCGGGAATTCTTTCTGCAGGTCATCATATCCCGCGTTTCGGCCGGCTGGGTGGGTTTCAGCTGGGCCGGGCTGGGATTGTAAAAGACGCTGGTCGCGGCGCCGCCGAACAGGGCGATGCAGCCCATATCCCCACCGCCTTCGCGTACAACCTGATAATGGGAAGCCCAGTCATAACCCGGCCGCGCCAGCTTTTCCGGGATGTGAACCTCGTGGAACCATTCGAGATATTCATCCGCCCGGGCCTGCGGAAGGTCATGCATGATGAGCCAGATGGCGCTTGTCATATTTTCTTCTCTTCATTTTCGGTTAAATCGGAATACCGGTATCACCGCTCCATTGCGTGGTAGTCCGGGTTGGGCATCATGTCCAGCCCGTGGGCCATGCGGTTGGTGTAGTTGAAGAAGGCGGCGGTGTCGGTGATGTCGAAGATGTCGGCATCCGTGAAGCCCGCGTCGCGCAGCGCCTGACGGTCGGGCTCGGCGATATCGTGCGGGGACTCGGTCAGCTTCCAGGCGTAATCCAGCATGGCGCGCTGGCGCGGCGCCAGTTCCGCCACGCGATAGTTCATCACCATCATCTCGCCCAGTTGCGGGTCGCCGGAAAGCCTGCGCACCGCCTGACCATGGGCAACCAGACAGTAATAACAGCGGTTGGCCGACGAGACGACGACGGCGATCATCTCACGCTCCAGTTTGGAAAGCCCGGACTCCGACAGCATCAGCTCGTTGTAGGTGGACATGAAGTTCCGCAGCTTCGCCTGATTTCCCGTATAGGCCCGCAGCACATAGGGCACGAGGCCCAGCTTCTCCTGGCAGACGGCGAAATATTTTACGATGTCCTCGTCCAGTCCGTCCTGGTCAGGCAGAGGGATGCGGACGATATGATCGGGTTGCGGCATGGCGATGTCTTCCTGTCGGTTGGCGAGGTATTCCATCCTACCCGCAAACTCCCCCGAATCCCCGCGCGAATTGGCGCATTAAGACTTGCTTATCGGTTGCGGGCGCAGAGTGGGCAGGCAATAAGAAGGGGTTGAGACCGATGCAATTCGGCGAGAATGAGTTTCATATTGTGCATGGCGAATCGGCGGGTGGGATGGTCCGAACCGTATTCGACGTGTCATCGTCCCGCCTGATCTGCGACCGCGATATGCTGAGTTGCGGACCGCTGGCGGCGCTGGGCGATCCGGAGGAATGGGACCGGCCGCGACTGACCTATTGGGCTACGGCGACCCTGGAGAAGCCGGAAGGGCCGACGTTGTGGCAACAACTGACGGCGTCCCGCGAAAAGCTGGCCAATGCCGACGCCATCAACCTGTGGCTCGGCCCGGCGCTGAACGAAAGCCTGCTGGCGGGATTCGTTCTGGAGGCCTTCGATCTGCTTGAACTGGATATACGACGGCTGCGGCTGATCGACCTGGAACCCGTCTTCGAGGCGCTGGGCGGCCTACACCCGATCGATGGTTTTCACGGCGACTTGCTGAAACTGGCGGGACCGTGGCAACCGATGGACAAGCCGACAGAGGCCTGCTACCGGCAGATCTGGCGCGCCGCCACTTCGCATACACCTGAACTGCTGATTGCCTTCTGCCGGCCCGACATGCCCTGGCCCGCCCCGTTGAAGGAAGGCATGCGCACATGGCTGACCTGGTATCCGGGCATGAAATCGGGGCTTGGTTTCTGGGACGAGATGCTGCTGAACAACAGCAGTTCCAATCCGGTAACCGTGGCGCAAACCATTGCCGGCTGCCTGCGCCTTTCATCTGGCCTGGTCGAAGCGCCGGGCGATTCCTGGCTGTTCCACCGGCTACGGCGCCTGGCGGACCCGGAGCAGGCCTGGCCCCTGCTGGAGATGATTGGTGACGGCGAAACGTTCCGCCGAACCTTGACGCGGCTTACCGATGCCGGGATCGACGTGTTGAACGGCGACGACAACGCCATCGTGCTGAACGGCATAGAGGACCACATCGGCGGCGTGAAGCTGGGCCTGGGTGCGGACCAGCTCTGGTTCCACGACGGCGAAACGCTGACGCCGCGCAGAAGCATCGCCTGACTCGCAGCCGATCCCTGCCCTGATCCCGATTATATTGGTTTGTTGAGCGGCGCTACCATTCCAGCACGCCGCTGACGATCAATAAGACGCCCAGTAGCATGGCGAACGTGCCGGTGACGCTGGTGACGCCGATGATGGAATATGCGAGTCGGCGCATCCACACCATCGTGAACTGCCGGACATTGCTGTTTACAACCATCTTGACCCTCCACGCACAGTTGAAGCGTAGTCGCAAGTAGTTTGGCCCCATTAACCTTATTAAAAGGTTAATGGCACAGATTATATTTAAATGTTTATGCGATTCTTCAAATCAACCTGAATTTCCGGAACATTGAATCGGTTCGATAGCCAAAGGTTTTTAGATAATATCTGGAAAAAACAGAAGCAGGTTCCTTGAACCCTTTTAGTTTACTGGTCGCCATCCCCCAATATTTTCCCATATCCAATGAAATCTTGATATTTCCGCTGTTTTCTCCTGTTTTTCCATCGAAACAATTCGTGCCGCCCGGCGGCCAGTTCTGCTTGCAATACGCGCCGAATTGACGGTATCGTTCGAACGCAAACGTCCGACAGGGGCTACGGGAAATGCCCGGCGTCCAACGGGCGGACATAAACAGGGAACCGATGGAGACTTCAATGATCAGGAAGACAATGGGATTAATTTGCGCCGGCGCGCTGATGGCGGGACTCGCCGCCGCGCCCGCCGCCGCGGACACGCTGGACGACATAATCAAACGCGGCAAGCTGATTACCGGCGTCAAGGCGGATTACGCGCCTTGGGGCATGCGCGATTCCAGCGGCGCCGTGGTCGGCATGGAAATCGACATGCTCGCCGATTTCGCCAAGCGCCTGTCGGCCAAGGCCGGCAAAACCATCGAGCTTGAGATGGTGGTCGTCGTGGCGTCAAACCGCATGCAGTTCCTCGAGCAGGGCAAGATCGACATGTTCATCGCCACGATGAGCGACAAGGCCAAGCGCCGCAAGGTCGTGGGCATCGTGCAGCCGAACTACTATTCGTCGGGTGTTGCGATCCTGGCCCACAAGGATTCCGGAATTTCCACTTGGGATACCGTCAAGGGCAAGAAGATCTGCGGCATTCAGGGCGCTTGGTACAACAAGGAGCACGGCTTGAAGAACGGCGCCGACATGATCGTCTTCAAGGGCGTGCCCGAGGTCGAGAAAGCCACGCTCGACGGCCGTTGCGTCGGCTGGCTGTATGACGATTCCGCCTTCATTCCGCGCAAGGTGAACGAGCCTGAGAAGTGGAAAGACTTTTCGATCGCCACACCGGTCGTGTCGGACGTGCCCTGGGGCGCGGCGGTGCGGTTGGACGACCTGAACGGCCCGCTCGGCACGGCATTGAGCGAAGCAATCGTCGATTGGCACAAGTCGGGCATGATCATCGAACTGGAAGCCAAGTGGGGCATCCCGCCGACCCAGTGGGTGGCCGACATGAAGCAGAAGTGCAACGATGGTCACTCCAACTGCGACATCAAGCGCGATGCCGACGAAGAGTACGGCAAGTAGTCTGCGCCGATAGCGATTGCCGGCGGACGGGCCGGGCTTAACCGCCCCGCCCGCCGGCTTCGTTTTCTATTTATCCCGAAAGAACGCCGGGAGACGAGATGCTGGAACCGGTCTGGCAGTGGTTCGAGTGGCTTTACGACGCCCACGGAATCAATCTGACGATTTTCTACGATTCGTATGACCGGGAGCGTTTCGCCTGGGGCATTGTGATGACCGTGGTGCTGTCCCTGGTCTGCATGGCGACAAGCGTTGCGATCGGCATCACCGGGGCGTGGCTGCAGCAGTCGCGGCTGGCCTGGCTGCGCCTGATCGTGCAGGGCTATATCCAGTTTTTCCGCAACACACCGCCGCTGGTGCAGATTTATTTCTTCTATTTCGCCGTGGATGCGACCCTGTCGGACCTGCTTGGCGTGAATTTCATCATGGGCAGCTTCGGCTGGGCGGTGATTTCGATCAGCTTCTTCGCCGGCGCCTTCAATATCGAGATTTTCCGCGCCGGTATCGAGGCGGTGCCGAAATCCACCGTCGAGGCGGCCGAATCGCTTGGCTACACGAGACTCGGCGCCTATCGCTATGTGGTGCTGCCGCTGGCCTATCGCGTATGCCTGCCGACGCTGAACAACAACATGATCAACCTGGTAAAGACAACGACGCTGGCCTACGCCATCGCGGTGCCGGAAACGCTGTACGTCGCCAACCAGATCTGGTCGGATGAGGTCAACGTGCCGGAGATGATGAACGTGGTGTGGATCGTCTATATCGGGCTGGTCGGCCTGCTGGTCTGGGTCATGCATCGCTGGGAGAAGGCGATCCGCATTCCGGGGTTCGGCCAATGAACAAACGAACGCATAATCGCATGTTCGGCCGCGGCTCCGACATGGCGGTGCTGAAACCCTTCCGTGTTTCCGGACCAGCCCCCGGCGAGGGCCTTGTCTTGCGCCTGCTGAACGGGCGGGTGGCCCTCGCGTTGCTGTCCGTGCTGTTGATCTGGATGCTGGTGGGCGAGGCCCGGGCGCAGATCATGGCGAGCGCCGAGCAAACCGTCCTGGACACGCTGATCAAATGGACGCCGTTGATGCTGCTTGGCCCGCCGGGCGAACTTGGCGGGTTTGTGCTGAACGTCATCGTCAGCTTCCTGGCCATGGCGATGGGCACCTTCATGGGCATCTGGCTGGGGCTGGGGCAGGTCTCGCTGTGGGCCCCGGTGCGCCGCGCCAGTTGGGTGATAACGCAGCTGTTCCGCAACTCGCCCTGGCTGGTGCTGCTGTTCTATTTCATGCTGATGCTGCCGTTCCAGATCAAGATATTCGGCGTTGTTATCCCGGTGGAGGGCTGGGTCAAGGCGACCTTCGCGCTGTCGCTGCCGATCATGGCGAACATTTCCGAAATCGTGCGCGGGTCGATCCAGTCGATCCCCTCCGGCCAATGGGAATCCGCCGAATCGCTCGCCTTTTCGCGCTACCAGACGCTGTGGATGATCATCCTGCCGCAATGCGTGAAGCGGATGATCCCGCCCTGGATGAACTGGTACGCCATCCTCACCATGTCGACGCCGCTGATCTCGATCCTCGGGGTCGCCGACGGCATGTCCCTGACCCAGGATGCGTTGGCCGCCGAGGGGCGCAGCGAATATCTGATCCCCATGTATCTGTGGCTGATGTCCTGGTTCTTCATCTATTGCTACCCCATCGCGCGCTGGACCATCTCTCTGGAACGCCGGTTCCAGGTGAATATCTGAGAGTCTGAACAATGACCGAAAACGAAATCTGGACCCCCGACCAACCCATCGTCTCCATCAACGAGGTGAGCAAGGCATTCGGCGATCTGGAGGTGCTCAAGGACGTCTCGTTCGACGTGATGAAAGGCGAGGTCGTCTGCATCATCGGGCCGTCGGGATCGGGCAAATCCACGCTGCTGCGCTGCATCAACGCGCTGATCCCGATCAATTCGGGCTCGATCAAGGTCGAGGGCCAGGAGGTGCATGCCCCCCACCTCGACAAGCTGGCCCTGCGCCGCAAGGTCGGCATGGTATTCCAGCAATATAACCTGTTCCCGCACAAGACCGCGCTGGAGAACGTGATGATGGCGCCGGTTCATGTGCTGAAGGAGAACAAGGCGGAGGTTGAGGAACGCGCCTATATGCTGATCAAGAAGGTCCGGCTGGAGGGCAAGGAGGGCAGCTATCCGGGCGAGCTGTCGGGCGGCCAGCAGCAGCGCGTGGCGATTGCTCGCTCATTGGCCATGAATCCGGACATCATGCTGTTCGACGAGATCACGGCCGCGCTGGACCCGGAGACGGTCAAGGGCGTGCTGGTCACCATCAAGGACCTGGCGGCCGAGGGCATGACCTGCATGCTAGTGACCCATGAAATGGGTTTCGCCCGCGAAATTGCCGACCATATCTACTTCACCGACCGCGGCATCATCGTCGAACACGGCCCGCCCGCGAGCTTCTTCACCGACGCGAAAGACCCGCGGACCAGGGAGTTTCTGAGCCAGATTTTGTGAGGGGCGCCGCCTACGGCGATAACCGGCTACCCGGGATTGCGGGCGCTGATCACCCAGGAGCTCGACTCCATGACGATGCCTTCCGGCGTCTCCCAGCGGGCGAGTTCGGCCCTCAGCGCCGCCGAGATCTCGTCATGCTTCTGCTCGGCCTCCTCACCGGCCTCGCGATAGACCTCGCCGGCCGGGCCGAGGGCAAGCTGGAAGCCCACCGCGTCCTCGGGCGTGCGCCCGACCAGCAGCGGTGCATCCACGCGCTTGAATTCGATATCATCATAACCGGCGATCTCAAGCTGCTTTGTCACCATCGACTCGCTCGCCATGGAGAATGGGCCGGGACCGCAGGTCGCCGCATCCTCGCCAGGCGGCGGCAGGAAGTTCAGCGCAACCTGCTTGGGCAGGCCGAGCCATGGGTTGTCGTCGATCGCGCGCCAGACGATACAGGTAAGCCGTCCGCCGGGTTTTAACGCCCGCCGCATGTTCTTGAACGCCGCCACCGGGTTCTCGAAGAACATCGTGCCAAATCGCGAGAAGCAGAAATCATATTCCGGCTGGAAGGGGTGGAACTGCACGTCCGCCAATGCGAACGAGACATTGTCCAGGCCGGCCGCCACGGCGTCGCGCCGGCCGTATTCCAGAAACGTTTCGCAACAATCGATGCCAAGGACCGAGCCGGTGGAGCCGACACGTTCGGCAATCTGGATCGCCGTGTCGCCGAAACCGCAGCCGACATCCAACGCCCTGTCGCCCGCGCGGATATCGAGTGACGGGAAGATGGCGGCGCTGTGATGGGTCAGCCCGTCCACCAGGACGTGCTTGTACTTGACGAATTTGGGGGCAAGAACATCGTTCCAGAAATCGACGAATTCGGTGTTCGCTTCGGGTGTGTTGAGGGTGTTCATGACAAATCTTCCTCGATATCTGCCTTAGAGTCTGGCCCGAAATATGTTGCTGTTTTCATTGGCGTTTGCCGGCCGACCGCCAATGAAAACAGCAACATATTTCGGGCCAGACTCTAAGCGGTGGAAACGCACGATCATTGGATTATTCACGATCATGGCGACACTTATCCTGAAGCATATCCGAAATTATCGATCCACGCACTCGAAACGTGCCGCGGCGCGGGCCATCACTCACTATGCCTTGGTCTTGTAACCCGTCGCAAACAAACCCCAGCACAGCAGCCACAATGCGGCATTGACCGCCAGCAGCACAACGCAACCGGTCCAGGGGTCGGCGACGGCCGTGCCGGTGAGGCCGTAGCGCATGCCGTCGATCACGTACCAGGCGGGGTTCAACTCCGCCACGGCCCGGAATGCCTCGGGCAGCCGGTCGAGCGAAAAGAACACGCCCGACATATAGAGCGCCGGAACAACGACGAAGGCCTGAATGCCGCTGATATGATCCCACTTGTCGGCCCACAGCCCGCCGGCCAGCCCGACCAGCCCCAGCATCGATCCTCCGGCGAAGGCGAAGAATATCAGCGCCACCGGGTCGGCCGGAAGGGCGGCCAGAAAGGGCAGCAATACGACCCAGGTCGCGACGCCGGGGAGAACCGCCGACACCGCGGCCATCAAGGCGAATCCGGTGACCATTTCGGCGGGCGTCAGCGGCGCGCCGATGACGTCGGTGATCATGCCTTCCAGCTTGTCATAGACCATCATGTAGGCCGTGGATTCAAAGCCGCGCTCCAGCACCACAAAGGCGATAAGCCCCGGCACCAGAAATGCGTTGAAATCCAGCCCGCCCATGGTGACGCTGATACCGCCCAGCGCCAATTGAAAAATCAAGGCGAACAGCAGCGACTGCAGCGCCGGCGCGGCGATGGTGATTTTCCAGATATCCATGCCGCGCAGAAAATCACGCAGAAACAGGGACCACAGGCCGATCCAGTTCACCCGCCCAAACCGGCGGGCGCGAAGTGCCGTATCGGCCAGAACGCTGCTCACTGCTTCAGTTTATAGCCGGTGCTGAACAGCCGCCAGGCCACAAGCAGCAGCACCACATCAACGCCCGCCATCACCGCGACACCCAGCATGGGCGCGGTGTCTGAGACGCCGGTGAAGCCATAGCGAAACCCGTCGATCATGTAGAAGAACGGGTTGAAATGGGCCACCGCCTGGAAGGCTTCCGGCAGGCGCTTGATCGAATAGAAAGTGCCCGACAGGAAGGCGAGCGGGGTAATGACAAAATTGGTCACCGCCGCCATATGGTCGAACTTTTCCGACCAGATACCGCCCAGCATGCCCAGCAGCGCCAGCATCAGCGAGGCCGAAAACGCATGGAACAACGCAAAAAGCGGATGTTGGATCGAAAAATCGACAAAGATCGACATGCCGATCACGGCGGACACCCCCACGATCAGCCCGCGCGTCACGCCGCCCAGCGCGAAGCCCGCGGTCAGTTCCGCCGGCGACAGGGGCGGCATCAGCACATCGACGATATTGCCCTGCACCTTGGCGATCACCAGCGATGACGAGGTATTGGCGAAAGAATTCTGCACCATCGACATCATGATCAGCCCCGGCGCCAGAAATTGGGCGAAGGGCACGCCGTTCACCACCTCGACCGCGCGCCCCAGCGCCAGCGTGAAGACCGCCAGAAACAGCAGCGTCGTCACCACGGGCGCGGCGACGGTCTGGGTTTTAACATTAAGGAAGCGCCGCACTTCCTTCAGATACAGCGTCCACAGGCCAAGCCAGTTAACAACGCCGATGTGGCGCGGAGTTGGGTAATCCGTCATCATGTCCCGATAAGATAATCCGATAAACGGCGCGCACCATACTCCCGCATGCGCAGCCGGGCAAGACGGGCGGGACGCAGCGACAACATTGAGTAGACATGACCAAGGACAAGGCGCGGGATAACAACAGAACCGAGCGCCGCCCGCCGAAGAAGGCGACGGCGAGGCATCTGGAAAACGTCGCGCTGTGGTATCTGCAGCGCTTCGCGGCCTCGACCGACTCCCTGCGTAAGGTTCTGATGCGCCGGGTCGAGAAATCCGCCCGCGCCCACGATACCGACCGCGAGGAAGGCGCCGCCTTCGTCGAGGATATCATCGCCCGGTTCCGCAACTCCAGCCTGCTGGACGACCGGGTTTACGCCGAGGGCCGCACGCTCAGCCTGCATCGCCGGGGCATCTCGACCCATGGCATTCGCGCGCGCCTGGCCGCCAAGGGCGTCGGCGCGGAAGATATCGGCGCGGCGTTGGCGACACTACGCGACCAGACGGACAATCCGGACATGACCGCCGCCATCGCCTATGCGCGCCGCCGCCGCATTGGCCCCTACCGCACCCGTGGCGACCGGGACGAGTTGAAGGAACGCGACCTCGCCGCGCTGGCCCGCCAGGGCTTTGGCTACGACATCGCGCGCCGGGTTATCGAGGCGGAGGATCTCGACGAACTGGAGGAAGAAACCCGCCAGTAGAAGACCGCAAGAAACGGAGTGCGGCCAAGGCCTCGATGGCCTATAGCCGAAGCAGCAACAACATACGGACGGACGGGTAATGCAGAAAATCTCACGAACCATGGGGCCGGCGCAATGGGCGATCCTCGTCATACTGTCGATCCTGTGGGGCGGCTCGTTCTTTTTCGCCGAGATCGCGATCACCGCCCTGCCGCCCTTCACCATCGTGCTGCTGCGGGTAGGGCTGGCCGCGATCGCCTTGCATCTGTTCCTGTTTGCCAAGGGCGCGCCGGTGCCGTTCGGCTGGCGATTATGGGCTGCCTTCCTGGTCATGGGGTTGATCAACAATGTCGTGCCGTTCAGCCTGCTGGTCTGGGGTCAGACCCAGATCGCCAGTGGGCTCGCCTCTATCCTCAACGCGACAACGCCGATCTTTGCCATCGTCGTGGCGCATTTCCTGACCAGCGACGAGAAGATGACCGGCGGGCGGCTGGCCGGCGTGCTGATCGGCTTTGCCGGCGTCGCCGTGATGATCGGCCCGGCCGCGCTCGCCGGGCAAGAGCCTTATCCGGCCATTTGGAATCGCTCTGACGTGGCGATTTCGGCCTGTGGACAGGAGCGGCTCGAAGAGCGTAGCAGCGCTACGGTCGAGGGCCACGACGCAGCCACGGGCCGAAAGCGCCGCGTCCCTTCGGGTTGCCCTCCAGCGGCCAGCCGCTGCGTTATCCCGCTTGCCCGATGCGCAAGCATCGCGCCGCGCGGGATGCCTGACGGACTGGCCGCCGGAGGGCAACAGAGCGGTTCCAAATGGCCGGATAAGGCTCCAGGCGCGAACCTGGTGGCCCAGATCGCCTGCCTTGGCGCGGCCCTCTCATATGGCTTTGCTGTCTCGTTCGGGCGACGCTTCGCGCGCTTGGGCGTTTCCCCGGTACAGACCGCCGCGGGACAGGTCACCGCCTCGGCGCTGATCCTGTTGCCACTGTCGATGATGGTGGACCGGCCCTGGACGCTACCGGCGCCGGGCATGGAAGCCGTGGCCGCGATCGTCGCCCTGGCGCTGCTGTCAACGGCGGTTGCCTACATCCTGTTCTTTCGCCTGCTGGCAAGCGCGGGGGCGACCAACATCGCGCTGGTCACTCTCCTGGTCCCGGTCAGCGCCATCCTGCTGGGAACCCTTATCCTCGGCGAGCGCCTGGAACCCGAACATTTCGCCGGCATGGCCCTGATAGGCCTCGGCCTCGCCGCCATCGACGGTCGCCCGGCGCGCGCGCTCGGCCAACTGGTCACCGCCCGATCTGGCTGAGGATCGTCTTGTCGGTGATCTTGCTTAATCTACCTCACGGCGCGCCGCGCCTTGTACGGGTTTGGCGCCGCCGGGCAGGACGACGAAGCGGCGGCGGGTGACGGTCTTGCCGGGGGTGGCGGCATAGACCTGCTTGGTGGCCTCGACCAGCAGCACGCCGCCGAAGGTCTGGAACACCGCGTCGCCGATGCGCTCCAGCGCGGGCGCCGCCTTGACCACCAGGCGGCGGTTGATCGGCGGCAGATGCAGCGCGCGACGCGTTTCGCCCGGCGTAAACATGGAATCGCGCAGCAGCCCGCGAAGCTGCCCATTGCTGTAGGGATAACCGTGACCGAACGGCGTGCGCTCGCTGCGCGCCCAGACGCTGGCCCGGTTGGGCACAACAATCAGCATCCGCCCGTTTTCCTTCAGCACGCGCCAGGCCTCGCGCATCATGGCGCGCAGATTTTCGCTGGATTCCACCGCATGGACCATCAACAGCCGGTCGATACACAGATCCGGCAGCGGCAGTTCCGACTCGTATGACAGCGCCACCTGTCCCGGCCCGCCGTTCGGCCAGGAGATAACGCCCTGGGCCGCCGGGGCGATGGCGAACACACGCTCGGCCTCGCCGCGGAAGGGTGTCAGGTAGGGCGTCGCATGGCCCAGCCCCATCACCGCCATGCCCCGCGCGTCCGGCCAGATCGCCCTGATCTGGCGGCGGATGGTGCGCCGGGCCACCTGGCCCAGCGGCGAGCGGTAAAACTCGTCAAGATCGATGACATCGGTGAACATGGCGCTGACTATACCAGAATCGCCGGAAAAACAGAATGTTGTACTGTTCATGCGTGTTGGGCTTGTCGCGCCGCGGGGCGGGCGTGTAATCTCCGGCCCGCCGGGCAAGAGAGAATTTATTCAACAGGAGATCAGGATATGGCCGCACTGGAAGTTCACCAGATTCCCGTCTGGGACGACAATTACGTCTATCTGGCGCACGACGCCGAAACGGGATCGACGGCCGTCGTCGACCCCGCCGAAGCCGAGGCGGTGCTGAAAGCGGCCGAGGCAAAGGGCTGGAAGATCACCCATATCCTGAACACCCATCATCACGGCGACCACACCGGCGGCAATCTGGAGATCAAGGCGGCCACCGGCTGCACCATCGTCGGCTCGCGAGCAGATGCCGCGCGCATTCCCGGCATCGACGTTCAGGTCGGCGAGGGCGACACTTATCAAATGGGCTCGGCCACGGCGAAGATCTTCGATGTGCCCGGCCATACCAGGGCCCACATCGCCTATTGGTTCGAGGACTCGGATGTACTGTTCTGTGGCGATACACTGTTCGCGCTGGGCTGCGGCCGGCTGTTCGAGGGCACCGCCGAACAAATGTGGACATCGCTGAGCAAGTTCCGCGCCCTGCCCGGGGCAACGCGCGTCTGCTGTGCCCATGAATATACCCAGGCCAACGCCCGTTTCGCGGTGACCGTAGATCCGGAAAACGCCACGCTGACCTCACGCTCGGCCGAAATCGACCGCCTGCGCGCGGATGGCAAGCCGACCGTGCCCTCGACCATCGCCGAGGAACTGGCCACCAACCCGTTCATGCGCGCCGACGATGCCGGCGTCGCGGCGGCGGTGGGGCTGGCGGGGGCCGACCCGGTCGCCGTCTTCGCCGAAGTGCGTAGGCGCAAGGACAATTTCTGACACCAATATCCCCACCGCATAAGGAAACCACGGGAATGAAGCTGCGCTATTCGCCGACCTCGCCCTTCGTGCGCAAGGTCACCGTCACGCTGCATGAGATCGGCCTGATCGAAGGAGTCGAGATGATTGTCACTAACGTCTCGGACCCGGCAAGCGACATCGCGAAGGATAATCCGGTCGGCAAGGTGCCGGCGCTGATCGCTGACGACGGCGCGGTCTATATGGAATCCGCGATGATTTGCGAATATCTCGATAGCCTGCATGACGGGCCGAAACTAATTCCGGCGGAAGGCCCGGCGCGATGGCGGGCGTTGCGGTTGCAGGCGCTTTGCGACGGCATCCTGGATTCCGCAGTGGGCCGGATTCAAGAAACAAAACGGCCCGAGGAAAAGCAATGGGACGGGCTGCATAAGCGCCGTCGAACCGGGATAGAGCGCACCCTGGACCTGCTGGAATCCGAAGTCGGCGACCTGGACGACGAGGCTAATGCCGGGACCATCGCGCTGGGTTGCGCGCTGGGATATCATGAATTGCGCTTCCCGGACGAAGCCTGGCGCGGCAACAGGCCGAAACTCGCCGCCTGGTACGAAAAGTTCGCCGCCCGCCCCTCGATGCGCGCGACCGAACCGAAACTGCCCTGACGAAGCCTCCGGCGCGGACCATGAGCCAGCCCCAGTCAACCGGCGCGCTATCGCTTGCGGTCGCGGCGCGCACACTTGCCCTCGGCGCGGCGGGCGGCTGGCTGTTTTCGATTGGCGGATTGCCACTACCCTGGCTGACCGGCCCGATCGCGGTTATCGCCGCGCTGGCGATCGCCGGTGTTTCCGTCGATATGCCCGACTGGTTCCGGCCGGTGATCTTCATCATGCTGGGCATTATCATCGGCAGCCGGGTGGACCAGCAGATGCTCGCCGGCCTGGCGCGCTGGCCGCTCAGCCTGGGGCTTCTCGTCCTCTACGTGCCGGCGGCGATCGTCACCATGTACGCCTATTTCAGGCTGGTCGGGCGGGCCGATCCCAATACTGCCCTGGTCAGCTCGTCACCGGGATCGCTGACCTATGTGCTGGCCTATGCCGCCGACAGCGGGGCCGACATGCGCAAGGTCGTGGTCACCCAGTCGGTGCGGTTGGGGATACTGGTGTTGCTGTTGCCCATGGCGTTGACTCAGGCCGCGCCGCCGCCGGGGCCGGCAATCGTGGCGACCTTCAACCCCTTCGACCAGATATGGCTGTTCGCCGCAGCGGCGGCCGGCGGCGCGCTGATGGCCTGGAAGCTGAGCATTCCCGCCGCCCCCATGCTGGGCGCGCTGGCGGCCAGCGCCATATTGCACGCCACCGGGTTGAACACGGCCCTGCTGCCCGACGCCGCAGTCATGGCCGCCCAGGTGGCGCTGGGCTGCCAGATCGGTGGGCGCCTGCAGGGGGCGAACCGCAAGGAACTGGCGCAGGTGTCGGTGATCGGGACGGGCGCGGTGCTGGTGGGAATTGCCCTGTCGGCCCTGTTCGCCCTTGCGGTCGACCGGTTGCTGGGTATCGAATTCGCCCAGGCCCTGCTGGCCTTCGCGCCCGGCGGCATCGAGGCGATGGCCCTGATGGCGATCAGCCTGGACCTCGA
>JADFVY010000336.1 GCA_015222795.1 Pseudomonadota bacterium
AAGACCATCACGGACGCCACGCCGGGCGTGGAAATGTTCCACGGCTATACCTATTCGGCCCATCCGGCGGCCTGCGCGGCCGCCATCGCGGCGCTGGACATTTATGAAAACGAAGGCCTGTTCGCGAAGGCGGCAGAACTGTCGGATTATTTCCTCGACGCGGTCTTTTCGCTGAGGGATTTGCCGGTGGTTACCGACATCCGCGGCATCGGCCTGCTAGCCGGCGTCGATCTCGCGCCCAAGGACGGTGCGCCGGGCGTTCGCGGTGGCCAGGCGGTCCAGGATCTCTGGGAAGAGGGCGTTCTGGTCAAGATGACCGGCGACACCGCCTGCATCGCCCCGCCCTTCATTGCCGAGCGAAGCCATATCGATCGCATGATCGAAGGCTTGCGCAAGGTCTTCGGGAAATCCTGAAGCCGGCATAAACGTTTTGAGCGGCCGGTCCAAAATAGGGCTGGCCGCTTGCGTTTGAATCCGTATTATGCCGCCAATCCGGCCCCGGACAGGGCGGCAGTTCGACAATCCATGCATTCACAGACGGGGAACAGGAACGTCCAATGACTGAAAAGCTATATCATTTCATCGGTGGCGAGCGCGTCGATGGCACCAGCAGTAGATTCGGAGACGTATTTAACCCGGCGACGGGCGAGGTGGAATCCCAGGTTCCTCTCGCCAACGCCAATGACGTGGACCAGGCGGTTCAGTCGGGGATGGCGGCCTTTCAGGTCTGGTCGAAAATGTCGGCGCCGCGCCGCAGCCAGGTCATGTTCAATTTCCGTGAGTTGCTGATCGGCAGCATGGACGAGCTGGCGGCGATCGTCGGCAAGGAACATGGCAAGACCATCGCCGACGCCAAGGGCTCGATCCAGCGTGGCGTCGACGTCACCGAATTCGCCTGTGGCATCCCGCATCTGTTCAAGGGCGAGTTCTCGTCCAATGTCGGCGGCGGCATCGATACCTTCTCGCAGCGCGAACCGATCGGCGTGGTCGGCGGCATCACGCCGTTCAACTTCCCGGTCATGGTGCCGCTGTGGATGGGCGTGATGGCGGTTGCCTGCGGCAACAGCTATATCAACAAGCCGTCGGAGCGCGACCCCTCGGCGCCGCTGTTTCTGGGCGAGTTGTGGAAGAAGGCGGGCCTGCCGGACGGCGTGTGGAACGTGGTCAACGGCGACAAGGAAGCCGTCGATGCCCTGTTGCAGCATCCCGACGTGCCCGCGATCAGCTTCGTTGGGTCCACCGTCGTCGGCGAATATATCTATCACGAGGGCACGAAGCAGAATAAGCGCGTGCAGGTCTTCGGCGGCGCCAAAAACCACATGATTATCATGCCCGACGCCGATATGGATCAGGCGGTGGACGCGCTGATGGGCTCGGCCTACGGCTCCGCCGGCCAGCGCTGCATGGCGATTTCGGTCGCTGTTCCGGTTGGCGAGGGCACGGCCGACAAGCTGATCGAAAAGCTGACGCCGCGCGTCCAAAGCCTGCGTTACGGCCCCTGGAACGACCCCGAGGCCGATATGGGCCCGGTGATTACCGGTCAGGCCAAGGAACGCATCGAGGGCTATATCGAACAGGGCGTCAAGGACGGCGCCAGCCTGGTTGTCGATGGCCGCGGCGCCTCGCTGCAGGGTTACGAGGGCGGCCATTTCTGCGGCGGCTCGCTGTTCGATAACGCCACCACCGACATGTCGATCTACCAGGACGAAATCTTCGGTCCGGTGCTGACCACCGTGCGCGCCAACGATTTCAGCCAGGCGGTCAAGATGGTCAACGACCATGAGTTCGGCAACGGCGTGGCGATCTTCACCCGCGATGGCGACGCCGCGCGCGAATTCGCCAACCAGGTGGATATCGGCATGATCGGCATCAACGTGCCGATCCCGGTGCCGCTGGCCTTCCACAATTTCGGCGGCTCGAAGCGCTCGAAATTCGGCGACACCCAGATGCACGGGCCGGAATCGGTGCGCTTCTTCACCAAGATGAAGACAATCTCGGCGCGTTGGCCCAGCGGCATCCGCGAGGGCGCGGTATTTTCGATGCCGACCGCCGGCAGCTGATCCAACTTACATAACGAAACGAAGGGCGGTCCCGCGGGGGCGCCCTTTTTCATTCGAAAGCAAACCGAAAGCAAATGGCCGTTTTTTTGTTGTGGTCGTCCGGAATCGCTTGCGCGGCCCGATCAAGCTGTTAGGCTGCGTGTGACAAAATCAATCAAAAATGTGATTCAGGGAGTATCCACATGATTTACGCTATCTTACGGCGCGGCCTTTTTGCCGTTGCCGCGACCTTCGCCATCGTTCTGTTCGTCGCGCCGGCCTCGGCCGCCGAGGATTGCCCGCGCGGCACACTCGACGAGCGTTTCTGTGACCGTGACGGCGATCTGACCGCCGATACGCCAACCGATCCGGCCAAGCAAATCGATCCGGACACGCTGATCTTCGCCTATACTCCGGTTGAGGATCCGGCCGTTTACAAGACCGCCTGGGCCGATTTCCTGACCCATATGGAAAAGGTAACCGGCAAGAAAGTGGTGTTTTTCCCGGTGCAGTCGAACGCCGCACAGATCGAGGCCATGCGTTCCGGCCGCCTGCATGTGGCTGGCTTCAACACCGGCTCCAACCCGCTGGCGGTGAACTGCGCGGGTTTCCGTTCCTTCACCATCATGGCGCAGGAAAGCGGCGCTTTCGGTTATGAGATGGAAATCCTCACCTATCCGGGCAGCGGCATCGAAAAGGTCGAGGACATCAAGGGCAAGACTCTGGCCTTCACCTCGCCGACCTCGAATTCGGGCTTCAAGGCGCCGTCGGCGATCCTGAAATCGGAATTCGGGATGGAAGCCGACAGGGACTTCACGCCGGCCTTCTCGGGCAAGCATGACAACTCGATCCTGGGCGTCGCCAACAAGGATTATCCCGCAGCCTCGATCGCCAACTCGGTGAAACAGCGCATGCTGGCGCGCGGCGTTATCACGGAAGACCAGGTCAAGGTGATCTACACCTCGCAGACCTTCCCGACCACGGGCTTCGGCATGGTCAATACCCTGAAGCCTGAACTGGCGAAGAAGATCGAAGAATCCTTCTTCAGCTTCAAGTGGGACAAGCCGGACGGAACTCCGACCAGCCTGAAGGTCGAGTTCTCGAAGTCCAAACCCCCGGAAGGCCAGTTCCTGCCGATCACCTACAAAACCCATTGGGACGTGATCCGCAAGATCGACGAGGCCAACGGCGTTTCCTACGCGTGCAAGTAAGTACGCGGGAATGCTGCGTCTTGAAGGACTGACGAAGCGTTATCCGACCGGTGACGAGGCCCTGAAGGGCGTCGATCTGGAGGTGCCGAAGGGCCAGGTTCTGGCTCTTATCGGCCCCTCCGGCGCCGGGAAGAGTACGCTGATTCGTTGCGTCAACCGGCTGGTCGAACCGACCGGCGGGCGTGCCGTGCTCGACGATGTGGACGTTACCGCGCTGGGGTCTGGCGGATTGCGCCAGGCGCGCCGGCGGATGGGCATGATCTTCCAGGAATACGCCCTGGTCGAGCGGCTGACAGTGATGGAAAACGTGCTGTCGGGCCGGCTTGGCTATGTCGGATTCTGGCGAAGCTGGTTCCGCAAATATCCGCAATCGGACATTGACGAGGCCTTCCGGCTGCTCGACCGCGTCGGGTTGACGGAAATGTGCGACAAACGGGCTGACGAATTGTCGGGCGGCCAGCGCCAGCGCGTCGGCATCGCCCGGGCGCTGATCCAGGATCCGGCCCTGCTGCTGGTCGACGAACCGACGGCGAGCCTGGACCCCAAGACATCGCGCCAGATCATGCGGCTGATCTGCGAGTTGTGCGAGGAACGGAACCTGGCCGCCATCATCAATATCCATGACGTCCTGCTGGCCCAGATGTTCGTGCCGCGCATCGTTGGCCTGCGCCTCGGCGAGGTCGTCTATGACGGCCCGGCCGACGGGCTGTCGCCCGACGTATTGACCGAAATCTACGGCGAGGAAGACTGGGAAGCCACCATCAAGAAAGACCCCGACGAGGGCAAGGATGGCGATAGCGTTGAGGAATCCCCCGACGAACATATGCAAGGTCTGACCTAGGCCATGGCGGAAGTTGCCGTAACAACCGCGGGTCGGCGCTGGCGCAAGCCACCCCTCATCAAGAACGCCAACCTGCGCTGGGGGCTGTATATCGGCGCCGTCGCCTATTTCATACTGGCGTCATACTCGATACTGGCCGACGTGAGCTGGCTGCGCGTCTATGAGGGGTTGCCCCGGGGCGCGAAGTTCCTGGGTGGATTTTTTCCGCCATTTCCGTTCGCCAATATTATCGAGTCAGGCGGCTTCGAGGAACTGGCGGCCCAGCGACTGATCGATATCGGTGATGGGTTGATCGAAAGCCTGACCATGACGGTGACCTCTACCGTTGTCGGCATTATCATTTCCGTGCCGATCGGGCTGGGCGCGGCGCGCAACATCGCGCCCATGCCGGTCTATCTGATCTGCCGCGGAATCATCGCCATCTCACGCAGCTTTCAGGAAATCATCATCGCCATCTTTTGTGTCGCCATGTTCGGCTTTGGGCCGTTCGCCGGCATGGTGACGCTGTCCTTCGCCACTATCGGGTTTCTGTCCAAACTGCTGGCCGAGGATATAGAGTCCATGGACCCGGGTCAGGCGGAGGCGATCCGCGCCACCGGTTCGCGCTGGCCGCAATGGATCAACTACGGGGTTCAGCCGCAGATCATGCCGCGACTGATCGGCCTGTCGCTCTATCGTCTCGACATTAATTTCCGCGAATCCTCGGTGGTTGGTATCGTCGGCGCCGGCGGCATCGGATCCACCTTGCTAACCGCCTTCGACCGTTATGAGTACTCCACCGCGGCATCGATACTCCTGATCATCATCGGTATCGTCTTCTTTGCCGAATACAGCTCCGGCAAGATCCGCGCGAGGTTGCAGTAATGCCGGTTCTGGAGGAAGCAGGTCTCAAGGTCTGGCAGCGGCGGGACCGTAACAAGCAGTTGGCTATCTGGGGCGGCTGGTTCGCCGGCGCCCTTCTGTTCGTTTTTTGCTGGCAGATGATTTCAGTTAACACGACTTGGCTTTTCGTGTGGGATTCGCCACGCGTCGCCGCCGATATCGGTTCGCGCATGGTGCCGCCGCGCTGGGAATACATATACAAAATCTGGGATCCGCTCTGGGACACGATCAATATTGCAACCCTCGGCACCATGCTGGCGCTGTGCATGGCGGTGCCGGTGGCCTTCCTCGCGGCCCGCAATACCACACCCCACGCCTATCTGGTCCGCCCAGTCGCGCTTTTCATCATTGTCTCGTCCCGTTCGATCAATTCGTTGATCTGGGCGCTGCTGCTGGTTTCGATCATCGGTCCGGGCGTGTTCGCCGGCACCATCGCCATCGCACTGCGCTCCATTGGTTTCTGCTCCAAGCTGCTCTATGAGGCGATCGAGGAGATTGACCATTCCCAAGTCGAGGCGATCGAGGCGACAGGCGCGTCGCGCTGGCAGATCATGGCCTATGGTATCGTGCCACAGATCATGCCGGCATTCGCCGGCATATCGGTGTTCCGCTGGGATATCAATATCCGCGAGTCCACCGTGCTGGGCCTGGTCGGCGCCGGCGGGATCGGGCTGCAGCTTAGCTCGTCGATGAACATTCTGGCCTGGCCGCAGGTCACCCTGATCCTGATCGCCATCCTGATCACCGTGGTGGTCAGCGAATGGGTCTCGGCCAAGGTTCGCCACGCGATTATCTGATAGCGCGGGCTTCAATTACGAAAAAAGGGGCGGCAGGTTGACCCGCCGCCCCTCTTCGCTTCGATCCGATGGAGAGAGACTTAACGGATGCTCTTCACGAGCAGGCTTTGCGGAAACCGCATCGCCTCGATTGTCGCCGGCCGGTAAAAAGGCTTGGGAGCCGGCCGGTGATCCTGATTGCTCCTGAATACATGGAACAGGTTCATGGCTTTCGCCTTTTCAAAATGGTTTTTTTCACAAAAACATGCGGGACAATGGCGAGCCGCCAGGCCCGCTCCCTTGGCCGATTATATACATTAGTAAATTATAATGTTGCAGTGCAAAAACAGCATGGCTGCCATTCCACTGCCTCATGCCGGTTTCTTACCGGATGGCCGCCAGAATCCGATCCGGATAGTCGGTGATGATCGACTCAGCGCCCCAGGATAGCAGTTCGCGGGCACGCTTCGGGTCGTTGACCGTATAGGCCAGCGCGCGGTAGCCAGCCTCGCGGATGGCGCGCGTGCGTGCCTCGGTGAACCGCCGGTCCAGCAGATGGAAGGTGGCGCAGTCGAGTTGCCGCATTTGCGCCGCCCAATCCTTGGTGAATTTAAGCGTCAGGAAACCGCGCGGGACTTGCGCCGCCGCCTGGCGCGCGGCGGCCAGCGAGTCGGCGGAAAAGCTGGAAATCAGCATCGGCGCCGGCCCGCCGAACCAGCGCCCCGCCAGCGACCGTGCTATCGCCGCGCCGGTTTCAGCCTCACGCCCCAAGGTGGCCTTGACCTCGACATTCGCGCCGATGCCCGTGGCGGCCAGATAATCC
>JADFVY010000337.1 GCA_015222795.1 Pseudomonadota bacterium
TGGACGATCATGTCCACATTGATATTGGCGTCGGCCAGCGGGCCGAAAATCCCCGCCGCCACGCCCGGCTTGTCCTCGACCTGAACGAGGGTGATCTTCGCCTCATCCCGGCTATAGGCGATTCCGCTGACTACCTGTTTTTCCACGATCTCATCCTCATCGACAACCAGTGTTCCGGGCAGATCCTCGAAGCTGGACAGCACCTGTACCCGCACTCCCTTGTTCATAGCCAATTCCACCGAGCGCGTCTGCAGCACCTTGGCGCCCAGCGACGCCATCTCCAGCATCTCTTCGTAGGTTATCTTGTTCAGCTTGCGCGCCTTCGGCACGATCCTGGGGTCGGTGGTGTAGACCCCATCCACATCGGTGAATATATCGCAGCGTTCCGCGCCCAGCGCGGCGGCCAGCGCCACGGCGGTAGTGTCCGACCCACCGCGTCCCAGCGTGGTGATGCGGCCCTGGGGCGAGATGCCCTGGAACCCCGCGACCACGGCTACCTGGCCTTCGCCGAATTTTTCCAGCATCCGGTCCGGGTCGACACCGGTGATGCGGGCCTTACCGTGCACATCGTCGGTATGGATAGGGATTTGCCAGCCCATCCAGGACCTCGCCTGCACGCCGATTTCCTGCAAGCAGAGCGCCAGCAGCCCGGCGGTCGTCTGCTCGCCCGACGACACGACCGCATCGTATTCTCGGGTATCGTGCAGCGGCGAGGCCTCGCTGACATAATCGACAAGCTGATTGGTCACGCCGGCCATTGCGGAGACAACGACGGCGACGTCGTTGCCGCGGTCGACCTCGGCCTTCACCCGCTTTGCTACATTGCGGATGCAGTCCAGGTCGGCCACCGATGTGCCGCCGAATTTCTGTACAATACGCGCCATGATCAGGAAACGCCCGTCTACAAAACAACAACCCCCCGGCAAACATATCGCCGGCGCGGAATACGCGGTCACGGCGGTTGCTTCGGAAGGCGGTCGTATCCATACTCAATCGGGGCCGCGCGTGCAAGCCGCGCGACCCGCCACACGCATGAATGTTTCGTGACAGGACGCTGCATATGACCCGAGCCGCCGAACGCCCGATTGACAGCACCGTGGACGAGGCCGAGACCGCCAAATTCGCCGCCATGGCCGAGGAATGGTGGGATCCGGCGGGCAAGTTCGCGCCGCTGCACAAGCTCAACCCCGTGCGGCTGGAGTTCCTGCGCGACCGCATCTGCGACCGTTTCGCCCGCGACCCCATGGGAAACAGGCCGCTGGAGGGGCTAAGGCTGGCCGATGTCGGCTGCGGTGGCGGGCTGTTGTCCGAACCCATGGCGCGCCTGGGCGCGACGGTAACCGGCATCGATGCCGGGGAAAAGAACATCCGCATCGCCACCGCCCACGCCGAAACGGTCGGCGTCGCGGTCGATTATCGCAGCGATAGCGTCGAAGCGATGGCGGCGCGCGGCGAAACCTACGACGTGGTTCTGAACATGGAAGTGGTCGAGCATGTCGCCGATGTCAGCCTGTTCCTCGAGGCTTCGGCCGCGCTGGTAAAGCCCGGCGGCCTGATGTTCGTCGCAACCCTGAACCGCACGATCAAGGCGTATGGCCTGGCCATCGTCGGCGCGGAATACATCATGGGCTGGCTGCCGCGCGGCACCCACGACTGGAACAAATTCGTCCGCCCCTCCGAACTCGCCGCCCCCCTGCGCCGCGCCGGGCTGGAGCTGACCGAGATCACCGGCGTCGCCTACAACCCGATGGCGGACAAATGGTCTCTGGCGCCGAAGGATCTGGACGTGAATTACATGGCCGTGGCGGCACGAAACGAATAACAGGCCAAACGCCTGCACACACAAAAAAGGACCAGGGTTGATGTCGAAACTGTTTTCCCCCTTCCGGCTGGCCGGACAGGAATTCCCCAACCGTATCGTCGCAGCGCCGATGTGTCAGTACAGCGCCGACGACGGCAGCGCCAACGAGTGGCATTTGCAGAACCTGATGACTCTGGGCATGTCGGGCGCCGGGCTGGTGATGGTCGAGGCGACAGCGGTGGAGCGCATCGGGCGCATTACTCATGGCTGCCTGGGGCTCTATTCGGACAACAATGTCGCGGCGCTGGACCGGGTGTTGAAAGCCGCGCGGCGGGTTTCGCCGGCGGGCACGAAATGGGGCATCCAGATCGCCCATTCAGGACGCAAGGGCTCGGAGCAGCGACCCTGGGAGGGCGGCGCGGCGCTGAAAGCCGGCGAGGACCCGTGGGAGACAATCAGCGCCTCCGCCCTGCCCTTCGGCGACTGGCATACACCGCGCGAGGCAACAGCCGGCGATCTGGCCCGCATCCGCGACGCCTTCGTGGCGGCGGCCGCGCGGGCCGTGGCGCTGGGCTTCGAAGTGATTGAACTGCATTGCGCGCACGGCTACCTGCTGCACGAGTTCCTGTCGCCACTATCCAACCAGCGGACGGACGATTACGGCGGGTCGCCGGAGAACCGCATGCGCTTCCCGATGGAAGTCGCGCGGGCGGTGCGCGAGGCCGTGCCCGACGGACTGGTCTTCGGCGCGCGCATCACCGGCACGGACTGGCATGATGAGGGCATCGATCTGGAGGAAGCGGCGATCTTCGCCGCCGCGCTGAAGGCGACCGGGCTGGACTATATCTGCGTGTCGGGGGGCGGCGTGGTTCCGGGGCTGAAGATTCCGGTCGAGGCCGGCTATCAAGTGCCTTACGCGGCAGGGATCAAGGAACGTACCGGCATCGCGACCCGCGCCGTCGGCATGATCGCCGACCCGCATCAGGCCGAGGAGATCATCGCCTCCGGCCAGGCCGACATGGTGGCGCTGGCCCGCGGCCTGATCGATAACCCCCGCTGGCCCTGGCACGCCGCCGAGGCGCTGGGCGCCGAGATGACCGTCCCACCCCAATATCTGCGCGGCCACGCCCCCAACTGGCCGGGCGCCAAACTGGCGCGGCCGGGAGCCGGTCGCTAATCCTCCTCCGCCAGCGACGCCAACTCCCCAAGGGTCACGGGCTTGATCGGCGTCCTGATGCGGTAATAACCTACTTCGCCGGGTGAGACGCCGCGCGCCTCGGCAATAATCTCGGAAACGGTCAGCCCGCACATCCGGCCCTGGCAGGGGCCCATGCCGGCGCGGCTGTAGGCCTTGGCCTGATTGGGGCCGAGGCAGCCGATGCGGACATGATCGCGGATCTGGCCGGCCAGAACCTCCTCGCAACGGCAGACGATTGTTCCGTCAGCGGGCGCCAGGAATTCCCACGCGGGGCGGTATAGCCGGTCGAGGAAGGGGCGGATCGCCAACTCACGCGACAGCGCCCGGCGCAACGGTGCGGCCTCGCCCGCCGGTGCATCAATAGCCCTTAGCCCCGCCAGCCGGCCCTGAATCGCGGATGCCTTCGCACCGACGATGCCGCCGCCGTCGCCCGCCACGAAAATGCCAGGTAATGCGGTTTCCCCCCACACATCCAGGCGCGGCCGCCAGGCGCGCTGCATGGCGTCCCAGTCATGATCAAGCCGCAGCGAACGGCTAATCTGAACATTGGGAACCACGCCCTGATGCAGCAGCAGAGTCTTGCAGGCCAGTTCATGGGGTTTCCCGCCCGCGGTAAATCGCAGCGCCTCCACCCTGTCCGCGCCGATCGCCTGCAGGCCGCGCGCACCCTTGTACCAGGGGATGCCGGCGCGGCGCAGGGTCGCCGTCATGGCTATCCCCTTGCGCAGGTAGTCCGCGGCGCGGAGTGCGCGCGGCAGATGGCGCAACGCGGCCAGATAATTGCGCGTGGGCGTGGTTTCGACGATCGCCTCGGTCCGCGCCCCGGCCGCCAGCATCTGGGATGCGATCAAAAGCCA
>JADFVY010000338.1 GCA_015222795.1 Pseudomonadota bacterium
GGGCTGAGTTGCTATTGGAATATGCCCGATATTGTCCGCCGGAGGAGATTCGTCAACCCGTGCGTGCTTGAAAGGGACGGCCACGAGGACGATAATCATTAAATGAGCAGAACGCAGCGCATATACGAGCCCGGACGCGAGGAAGCGCCGGAAAGGCTCTGCGAGCAATCCGGCTGTACCGAGCCGGGGCATTACCGCGCGCCCAAGGGCCGCGACCGCCTGGACGAATATCACTGGTTCTGCCTCGACCATGTGCGCGAATACAACAAGGCCTGGAACTATTACGCCGGCATGTCGGAAGACGAGGTGGAGGCCGACACCCGCCGTGACACCACCTGGCAGCGTCCGACCTGGCCGTTGGGGGCACGAGGCGGCGGCAACCAGCGGCACGCACACAGGGCCACGCCGATCCATGACGGGTTTGGCTATTTCAACGGCGACGGCGAAGGCGAAGTCGATAACCGGCAACGCCGCAATGGCCATGCCCGCGCCGCCGGCTTTCACCCCTCCAGCCCGGAGGCCCGCGCCATGGATATTATGGACCTGAATGCACCGTTGACCTTGACCGGGCTAAAGGCCAGATATAAGGAACTTGTTAAGCTGCATCATCCTGATGCGAATGGTGGCGATAAACTGGCCGAGGAGCGGCTGAAGGAAATCAACGAGGCCAATTCGACGCTGAAGAAGGCGCTGGCCAACTGACGACCGCGCGCCCGGGGAATGGACCCGCCCGCACCCTCGAAGACAAACGGATTTCAATAAATGACGAACTCGACCGAACACACGAAACAACGCGCCCACGATCTTGAGGCGCCGGACATTACCGTGTCCGTGCGCCAGACCTTCGGGATCGATTCCGACATGGAGGTTCCTGCCTTTTCGCACGGGTCGGATTATGTGCCGGAACTGGACGAGACCTATGTGTTCGACCACGACACCACGCTCGCCATTCTGGCCGGCTTCGCCTACAACCGCCGCGTCATGATCCAGGGATATCACGGCACCGGAAAATCCACCCATGTGGAACAGGTCGCCTCGCGCCTGAACTGGCCCTGCGTGCGAGTCAACCTGGATAGCCATATCAGCCGGATCGACCTGCTCGGCAAGGACGCAATCGTGCTGCGCGAGGGCCAGCAGGTCACCGAATTCCGCGAGGGTATCCTGCCCTGGGCGCTGCAGAACCCCTGCGCGCTGTGCTTTGACGAATACGACGCCGGGCGCCCGGACGTGATGTTCGTGATCCAGCGCATCCTCGAGGTTGAGGGCAAGCTGACGCTGCTGGACCAGAGCCGGGTAATCCGCCCGCATCCCTGGTTCCGGCTGTTTTCCACCACCAACACGGTGGGGCTGGGCGACACCACCGGCCTCTATCACGGCACCCAGCAGATCAACCAGGCGCAGATGGACCGCTGGAACATTGTCACCACGCTGAACTATCTGTCGGACGAGGTGGAAAACCAGATCGTGCTGTCGAAGGCGCCCAACTACGACAACAAAGAGGGCCGCGCGACCATTGCCGCCATGGTGACGCTCGCCGACCTGACGCGCGCCGGCTTTATCAATGGCGATATTTCGACCGTCATGTCGCCGCGCACCGTCATCACCTGGGCCGAGAATGCGGAATTGTTCAAGGATATCCCCTTCGCCTTCCGGGTGACCTTCCTGAACAAATGCGACGAACTGGAACGCCCGGTTGTCGCCGAGTATTACCAGCGCTGCTTTGGAACCGAATTGCCGGAATCCGGAGTCAAGGCGACCCTGATCTAACCGGGGCGGCATGGCGGAACAGGACACACCAGTCGAAATCTTCAAGCGGGCGAACGCCGCGGCCTTCCGTGCGATCTCGGGCCGCGACGATGCCGACCTTACCTATGGAACCGACAGCGCCAAGGGCGCCGAGGGACCGCGCGTGCGCGTTCCCCTGCCCAGCCGCGAACTGCCGGCCGCGGAAGCCGCCTATGTACGCGGCGAGGCCGATGCCGCGGCCCTGAAACTGCGCCTGCATAACCCGTCGCTGCATGCCAGACGCCGCCCCACCGGCGACGTGGCGCCGGTGCTGTATGACGCGCTGGAGCAGGCCAGGGTCGAGGCGTTGGGTGCGCGCAAAATGGCCGGAGTGGCGGAGAATTTGTCGGCGGCGCTGGAGGAACGCTACAAGCGCGAGGGTTTTGGCGTGATCGACGACACCGCCGAGGCGACGATGCCCGAAATCGTGCGCCTGATGGCCCGCCAGGCGCTGACCGGCGCGCCACCGCCGCCCGCCGCCCGCAAGGCCTGGGAGCAGTGGCAGCCTTTACTGAGCGCCAGGGTGAAGCAGGCGTTGGCGGATCTGGATCGCCATGCCAACGATCAGGCCGCCTACTGCGAGGCGGTACGCCAGTTGATCACCGAAATGGACATCGAGCTTGGCGACGACGACCAGGCCGAGGGCGGCGAGGAATCCGACGAGCAGGGCGGCGACGACCAGGAAGACGGGTCCGAAACCGCCTCGGAGGATGTCGAGGGCCAGGGCAAACTGGAACAGGCGATGTCCGACAGCCTGGCCGCCGATACCGGCGATATGGACATGCAGGATTCGGGCGAGGACGGCGACGGCGAGGCGATGACCGCGCCGGGCGGCGAGACCCCCGGCGACCCCGGCATGAAACGCCAGGAGGGCGACCTTTCGAACCTGCCGAAGCAACCCTTCTACAAGCTTTTTACGGAGACCTTCGACGAAGTGGTCGAGGCCGAGGAACTGTGCGACCCCGAGGAACTTACCCGCCTGCGCCAGATGCTGGACCAGCAACTCAGCCATCTGCAGGGCATGATCGGAAAACTGGCCAACCGATTGCAGCGCCGCCTGCTGGCCAAGCAGATGCGGTCGTGGGAATTCAATCTGGAGGAAGGCATGCTGGATACGGCGCGCCTCGACCGGATTGTCACCAACCCGCTGAC
Organism: Pseudomonadota bacterium; assembly: GCA_015222795.1. Taxonomy (GTDB): domain Bacteria; phylum Pseudomonadota; class Alphaproteobacteria; order UBA8366; family JADFVY01; genus JADFVY01. The sequence goes on from JADFVY010000338.1 coordinate 2,938, forward strand.
GCCGCTGTCGTTCAAACAGGAAAACGATACCGAATTCCGCGACACCGTGGTCTCGCTGCTGCTGGATAA
>JADFVY010000339.1 GCA_015222795.1 Pseudomonadota bacterium
ATCCAACAGAATCATCCCCCACCGCCTTGCGCAACAAAAATCAGACACACACTGAGAAAAATGTGTGCATATGCTAGCCCGCTCGCGGGGGAGGGTCGGGGAGGGGGTGGCGAAAAAGCGATTCACCGGCGAAGCCGGTGCCCATATTTCACCTTGCATCGATACATTCACAGGCTCTCAGCATGAGGGCATAAATATTGAACCCTCACCCCGCCCCCGCCAACAGCAGACAGACGACGAGTCCGCGAACCGGCCACCAAGTCCCATGCGCGCCCACCCTCAATCCTTCTTGTGGGTGATGAACTCCAGCTTGTCGTCCGTCCATTTCAGGGTGAATTGCCTGGTTTCCGCGGTTTCCGCCGAGCCGAAGGCGTCTGCCTTGTAGGCGATGTCGGCGACGACGATCTTGTCGTTCAGCCGCTGCACATCGAGCCCCGAGATATAGGGGCGCTGTAGCCAGGGCCAGGAGATATTGGCGCGGCGGATATAATCGTGCAGCCGGAGTTCCATCGCTTGGCGATTTTCCGCCACATAGACCGCGATTTCGTCGCGCGACTTGTAGGCGCTGGCTTCACCCTCGGCTTCCTTCTGGGCCAGCGCGGCCAGTTTCTGCTCGCTTTCCTTCAACTCCGCGATGCGAAGCTGCGCCAGTTCGACAAAGGCGCCTTGCGGATATTTCGCCAGATAGGCCTCCAGCCGCGCCGGGCGGTCGCTGTCCTTGACGGCGTCCCAGAAGGCAAGCTCGACCGCGTCTTTCCGGGCGGCCGGCGCCACATCGCTACCGTCCGGCGAGGCCAGCGCGCCGCCCTCGGTTCCCGGCAGTTCGAAGACAAAATCGCCTTGGTCGTAATCGGGATCGCGGAGCTTGCCATAGCGCGGCGTCTGGCGGTTCTGGCTGTAGTTGCTGACCGCGTTGCCGAGGAAAATGCCCAGCTCGGTCGCGGTCAGGTAACCGTCGTTGTTGGCGTCGGCGCCCCGCTTTCCGTTCAGCGCACCCAGAAACAGCTCGCGGAAGCGGCCGTCGTCGGGCACTTCCTGGTCGGCGTCGCCGGCGGTCTGGAACTGGCGCACCGGCTCCATCGCGGCGCGGGTGATCGCCGGCGGCGGCGCGCCGCGCTGGGACGCGAAGATGGTGCCGGCGAAGCAGGTGTCGAAAACCGTATAGGCATGTTTCGCATAGGCCATCCGGACATATTCGCCAAACCGCCTGAGCGACAGCGCCTTCAGCCGGAATCTGGCCCCGGCCTCGGGCCGTGGCGCATCGGCGGGCACCAGGAAGCCCTCGCCGAATTCGGTAAACCCGTGGCCGGCATACCAGACAAACAGCCGGGCCTGCGGATCCTCGCCCTTGATGACGAAGAATTCCTCAAAGGTCTGCTTCATTTCCACGGAATTCAGGTCGGTTGCCAGCGTGACCTCGAACCCCCGGTCCTCCATCTCCGCCGCCATCAGTTCCGCGTCCTTGACCGCGTTGATCAGGTTGGGCCAGCCGTTGGTGTAGCTATTGATTCCTATCACCAGCGCGTAGGAATTGCTGTAGAGCCGAGAACTCCTGGGGACCTTGGGCGCCGCCGGTTCCGCCGCATCCTGGGCCTCCACGGTATCCGGGGCATCCGCCGCGGTATTTTCGACCGGCGCCACGGGCGGTTCTTCCGCCTGGGTCTCGTCAGTCGATGGAAGAATCGGCGCGTCCTCGACTGGCGGCGTTGCCGTTGCTTCGTCGACGGAAGCCTCCTGCGCATGGATTTGGCCGCCCCACGGCGGTAAAATTCCGATCAAAACCAGAAACAAAACAACGATCAACGCCCTGATCATACGGCAAACCCCATAAATTACGCATCCCCCGGTTATTGTAGCGTTATTGCGAAATCCGGACAAGCCGCCGACAATCGGCGGGGACAGTGCGAAAAGCCACATCTTTTCCGCCCACGGGTGTATTACTATATAATGATACCACGGCGGCGTAAGAAGAAAGCGCCACGCGTTGCGGGGGGTAGCGAGAATATTGTTCCAGGAGGGACGCAAGATTATGAAAACAAATATATTTCCGGCGATATTGCTCGCCACCACGGTCATATTAACCGCCGCCGCCGCCGCCCATGCGCAGCCGGTGGCGATCGTCGAGGATGCCCGGGGTGAGGGCGTTCCCGTACAGATCATGGAACTGCTCGAGGAAGGCGCGGTGATCGAATTACCCGCTGGAACCAGCATCGTGCTGGGTTATCTGGGATCGTGCCTGCGCGAACATATCGACGGCGGCAAGGCGACCATCGGCGCCGACCAGAGCGAGGTGACCGGCGGCGAGGTTACGCGCGAGACGATCCAGTGCCAGTCCGCCTCCGCCTCGGCCTCATCGCAATCCGGCGAGGCCGGCGCCCTGATTTTCCGAGGCGGCACGGACAGCCCGGAATTTCCGGCAAAAGTAAGCGATATAAACCCGGCCTTCCTGCTGGACGGCATAACCGAGGGCACGCTGATCATCGAGCGCCTCGACCGGACGGAAGCCACGCGCGAACTGGCGGGTCCCGGCCCCCTGTTCGACACGCTGGGCAATGGCGAACCATTGAGCCGCGGCGGCCATTACCGTGTACAGCTTGGCGATCGTGAAACCGAGATCAAGATCGACCGCTATGCGGGCCTGACCACGGTTCCGGCCCTGGAACGTCTCGTCCGCTTTTGAATCAAACCGTTCGATATGCGGGCGTGGCGGCGGTTATTGCGCTGCTGGCCTGCCTTGCGGGGGTGTTTCTGGCGCCCTGGGTCGACGGGATCGCCTTCGACGCGGTCTACTGGATCCAGGCCGACCGGTCCGGGCAGGCGGACAGGCCAGCCGGCCGTGATACTACCCCGGTCAGCGTGATCGTCATCGACGAGGAAACCTACAGCCGCCCGCCCTTCGCGGGAACGCCACGGGTTCTGTGGACCCCCCATCTAGGGGCGGTGCTGAACGCATTGACGGAGGCCGGGGCCAGCGTCGTCGGTTTCGACATGGTCTTCGCAACCTCGGCCACCGGACTGGTGCTGAACTATGACCGCGAATTCCTGCTGGCCATGCGCAAGAGCGGGATGCAGGGCCGCGTGGTTATCGGCGAGTTGCTGGCCGCTCCGCTGCCCATCGGCCCGGCCCCGGCATTCGCCTTCGCCATCGGCCATCCCACCAGCATCCGGCCGGTGAATATCCGCCGCGACGCCGATGGCGTGGTGCGAAACATGCCGCTGTTTTTCGACGCCAAGGACGGGCCGAAAACCAGCTTCGCGCTGGAAATCGCCATGCGCCATTTCCGGAAACCGGTCGCCCAGACCGATAACGGATCGGCCAGTTTCGAGAGGGTGGCGGTCCCCGGCACGGCGGGTGGGAGCCTGTTTCTGGACCCCGGCGCCAACGGCCATCCCGCGCCCACCTATTCCTTCGCCGATCTTTACGATTGCGCGGCGGCCGGACAGACCGATTTTTTCACCGAACATTTCGCCGGTCGCATCGTTCTGCTCGGGTCGGACCTGCTGGCCGAGGACCGCATCGTCGCCGGCAACCGGCTGCTGCTGCGCGACGCCACGCCGGCGACGGTGACCGCGCGCTGCTCGAATTACGAAGGCTCCGTCCTGCCGCTACCAGTGGTCGACAATACCATCGCCGGGGTCTACCTGCATGCCGCCGCTATCAGGCAGATTCTGGGGCCGGGCGGACCGGACTGGCTGTCGGGAAAACCGGCCTGGGGCCTGCTGTTCGTGACCGCGTTCCTGTTCGCCATCCTGTCGGTAAGGACAAGCGGTGTAACGCTGGTGGCCATTCTTCTTACAGCCATGGTGGCGCCTCTCGCCCTGGCGATGGTCGCCTACAAGAGCGCGCTGGTGCTGCCCCTGGGCGGGATGATAATCGCCGCCCTGGGCGGTATCGGCGGCATGGCGGGCTATCGCCGCCTGGTCGTCGACAGCAGCGAACGCTATCTGCGCCGGGTCTTTTCGCTCTACCTGCCGAAGGCGCAGGTCGACCGGTTGGTGGAATCCGGCGGCGCGCCGGCGCTGGGTGGCGAGCAGCGCATCGTTTCGATCATGTTCGTCGATCTGGAGGGTTTCACCACCATCGCCGAGGATTTGGCGCCGGGAGAGGCCGCCGCCCTGTTGAACCGCTGTTTCGACCGGCTGGGCGACATCATCGAGGACAATCACGGCCATATCGACAAGTTCATCGGCGACGGGCTGATCGCCATTTTCGGCGCCCCCGTCCCCGACCCGAACCATGCCGGAAATGCCGTGATCTCGGCCAGCGCCATGCTGCGCTCGCTGGAAGAAGACCCGATCGAGGCGCCGGCGGGCCAGCTGCGTATCCGCGTCGGCGTCAATACGGGCTCGGTGCTGATCGGCAATATCGGCAGCAGCCGCCGCTTCAACTACACCGTCATTGGCGACGCGGTAAATCTGGCGGCGCGCCTGGAGAGCCTGAACAAGGCCTACGGCACGCGCCTGCTGATCAGCGACGATACGGTGACAGCCTGCGGTGAAGAGGGTTTCCGGGAGATCGACCTGGTCGCCGTAACCGGCCGCAGCGCGCCGACGGCGGTTTTCCAGCCGCTGGAGGACAGCGCCGGGGCCGCCCGCTACGCCGAGGCGCTGGCCCTGTACCGTCAGGGCGATTTCGGCGATGCCCGCGCCATCTTCGCCGAACTGGGGACCCGCGACCCGGCGGCGGCCACGCTGGCCCAGCGCTGCAAAACATACGAAACCAACCCGCCACCCGACTGGGACGGCGTGTTCAGGCCCGAGAGCAAGTAGCGGCGGGTTACACGGGAACCGGCCGGTTGATCGACGATCAGGCCGCCGGTTTCAGGGTCAGCCCTTGCCTCGCGTCCTGGTCTTCCGTTTGGGGCCGTTCTTTTCGATGAATTCGATGATCTTGCCGGCGATATCGATGTTGGTGGCCTTCTCGATGCCCTCGAAGCCCGGCGAGGAATTGACCTCCATGACCACCGGTCCGTGGTTCGAGCGCAGCAGATCGACGCCGCAGACATTCAGCCCCAGATGTTTGGCCGCGCGCACCGCGGTGGAGCGTTCCTCCGGCGTGATCCTGATCTTCTCCGCCGAGCCGCCGCGATGCAGGTTCGAGCGGAACTCGCCCTCCGGCCCCTGGCGCTTCATCGCGGCCACCACCTTGCCGTCGATAACGAAGCAGCGGATATCGGCGCCCTCGGCCTCCTTGATGAATTCCTGAACCAGAATGTCCACCTTGGCGCCGCGGAAGGCCTGGATCACGCTCTTCGCCGAATCATGGGTTTCGCCCAGCACCACGCCGACGCCCTGGGTGCCCTCCAGCAACTTGATGACAACCGGCGCGCCGCCGACCATCTGGATCAGTTCCTCGGCCCGGCTGGTATCGTTTGCAAACGCGGTGACCGGCAGGCCGATGCCGTGCTTCGACAGGATCTGCAAGCTGCGCAGCTTGTCGCGCGAGCGCACGATGGCCACCGATTCGTTGAGCGCCCACACGCCCATCATCTCGAACTGGCGCACCACGGCCGCGCCGTAGGACGTGACCGACGCCCCGATGCGCGGGATCACGGCGTCAACGCCGGTGATGGGGTTTCCCTGATAGAACACCTTGGGGCGATGCGAGGTGATGTTCATATAGCATCGCGTGGTGTTGATGATTTCGATCTCGTGATCCCGTGTCTCGGCGGCTTCCACCAGACGTTTGTGGGAATAGAGTTCTGGATTGCGGGCCAACATGACGATCTTCATTTCGTCCCCCTGCTCTTGGTTTTCTTGACTTTCCTGCTTCGCTTTTCCTTGCCCAACAGGAAGGAATGGTCCGGATCAATCAGCAGGCGCCCCTGCATTGCGGTGCGCCCGACCAGCAGTCTGAAGCCCATTTCGTCGCGATCGGTCAGGCTGAGCTCGATCGGCCAGATCTCGCCGCCCAGGCTGAGTTCGGTGCGGATGATATAGCGTTTCTCGCGCCGCCCGCCTGGATTGCTGACAGTGCGGATATCGGCCACCGCCTCGTCGCAGGCAACCGCAAGCCTTTCGTCCTTCTGCAGGGGGTGGATAAAAAACCGCACCCGCCGTTCGCCGTCGCGCTTGTAGCTCTCTACATCGAAGGCGTGAATCGCCGATGTCCGCGCGCCGGTATCCAGCTTGGCCTTGATGGATTCAACGCCCAGTCCCGTCAATCCCACCCACTCGCGCCATCCGGCAATGCGTCTTGAATTCTCACCCATCCCCGATACTGCCAAAACGATTCGCGCCACGCGACAGATTTCTTGGGGGGAGGCGTGCCCGTGGGGCAAAGCCGAGGCTCGAGCCCATGCGCCAGGGTTTTCCGCGGGTTACAGAGGGCCGTTACAGAGCGGCGGCCTGACGACAGAAAGCAGCCCCGGCGCCGGATTAATTCACGCCGCGCCCAGTATCGCCTTGCTGACTTCCTCGGCATTGCGCCGCGCGTCGCCCCCACTTCCCGCCCAGCGAATATGGCCGGACTCCATGACGCACACGGCATCCGCGACCTCCAACGCCCGGTCGGTGCTCTGGTCGACCATCAGAACGGCGAGCCCTTCCTCGCGCGCGAGTCGGCGCAGAACTTCGTAACAACTGTCGATCGCCCTGGGCATGAGGCCAAGAGACAATTCATCGACCATGAGAAGTCGCGGGCACGCCATCAAGGCGCGGCCGATCGCCAGCATTTGCTGCTCGCCCCCCGACAGCCGCCCGGCCGGTTGCCGCAAACGTTCGCCGAGTCTGGGAAAATACCCCAGCACCCGATCCCGGTTTTGCAGAAAGGCGCGCTTGGGTTGGCTGTACCCGCCGATGATCAGATTTTCCTCGACCGTCAGATCGGGAAACAGCCGCCGGCCCTCGGGCGCCAACGCCAGACCGGCCCGCGCCCGCGCCGCGGTCGGGATATCCGATAAATCAAGGCCGTCGAATTCAATGCGGCCGGCCTGCAATTCGACATGGCCGGCGAGGCACATGATCGTCGAGGTCTTGCCGGCGCCGTTGGGGCCGAGCAGGGCGAAAATTTCACCCTTTTCAACCGCCATATCGAGTTTATGGACGGCGCGGAACGGCCCATAACCGCAGGCGACCCCTTCAAGCCGCAGCATGACCGCCCCGTCCCAGATAAACGTCGCGCACCGCGTTGTCGGCAAGCACGGTATCGGTCGGCCCGTTGGCCAGGACCCTGCCATTATCCAGAACCACCAGGCGGCTGCAAATTCGCGCCACCTCGCCCAGATTATGTTCGATGAGCAGTATCGGCAGGCCTTGGCCGTTCAGGGTCACGATGGTGTCGGCCAGTTGGGCCGCTTCGCCGTGATTGAGGCCGGCGAGGGGTTCGTCGAGTAACAACAGGCGCGGCTTCAGCGCAAGGGCGCGCGCCACCTCGAGCCGCTTCAGATAGCCGAGCGGCATCACGCCGGGCATGCGCGCCGCCGCGTCCTCGATCCCCACCAGCCGCAGCAGCCGAAGGGCTTCTTCCCGCGCCGCCGACCGATCGCTTGAAAACATCGCGCGCAGGGGACGCCGCGTCCACTCAAGCCCCGCGGCGAAGGCGACATTATCCAGCACCGTCATCGAACGAAACGGACGGGTCAATTGCTGGGACAGGCCGAGGCCGGCCCGGATCCGCATGTGGGTCGGCATCGCGCCCAGATCCTGCCCACCGAGCCGAATGACGCCGCGATCGGGCCGAACGACGCCGGTGATCGAGCGCATGACGGTTGTCTTGCCGGCGCCATTCGGGCCTATCAGGCCCAGCAGTTCTCCGCCATGCAGCGAAAACGTCACCCCGGCCAGCGCTTCCACGCCACCGAAGGCCACGGACATATCCGCGATTTCCAGAACGGCGTCGCTCATCTCA